>CAIQMJ010000339.1 GCA_903872875.1 uncultured Variovorax sp. | reverse complement strand
GCGGCCTGGGCGGCACGCAGGTTGGCTTCGGCCTCGCGGCCGGCGTTGGTGCGCTCGTCGAATTCGCGCTGGGCGATCGCCTGCTCGTCCCACAGGCGGCGAGCGCGTTCCTGTTCGCTGCGGCTGAAGGCGGTGCGGGCCTGCGCCGACGCGACCTGCGCCTCCGCGCGCTCGACCTCTGCGGCATAGGGCGCCGGATCGATGGTGATCAGCAGGTCACCCTTCTTCACCAGCGAGCCTTCCTTGAAATGCACCGCCTGCACGGCGCCGGCCACACGGGACCGCACGTCGACGCGCTCGACCGCTTCGAGCCGGCCCGAGAACTCGTCCCATGCGGTGATGTCGCTGGCGGCGACCGTTGCGACCGACACGGGCGTGGCGGGCGGAGCGGCGGCCGGCGCCGGTGCTTCGGCGTTGCTCAACTGCGTGCCGAAGATTGCCGAGACGATGGCTGCGACTGCTGTCAATGCGGTCACGGCGGGCCAGAAGCTGCGCCGGCCGGCGGCGGTGATTTGGGTGGCGAGTTGCTTGTTCATGATGGTCCGTCCTCGGAAGTGCTTATTTCGGATGCAGAAGGCCAGCCTGGTGCGGTAGCGCCAGGCGACAGGGAGTCCGACCGCCGGGATCGCCGGTGGCAGGAAAGGGTTCAAGTTCGAAAAGGGAGCCCTGCCGTCGCCGGCAGGCTCGGGAGCCGTTTTGCGTCGCAGTGACCGGCGCCCCGCTGGCGCCGGCTGCGGCTAGTGCGGCGGCTGGGGCGCGTCGGCAGCCTTCACATCCACCGCATCCTTCGATGTGGCGAAGAAGCTGCGGAGCTGGTCGGTCACCGCGGCGGAGCAGCTACATCGGCCATCGACCGTCGGGTCGGCCAGCGCGTCGGGCCAGTTCTGCGCGGCGGCGATCACGCTGCTGCGCACCGGAATACCCGCTTCGCCGAGGCGCCGTGCATAGGTCAGCGCCTCGTCGCGCATAGGATCGTCCTGCCCGGTCAGCACCAGCGTCGGTGCGAGATCGGCCAGCCGCCGCGCGGCGCCCGGTACCGCATATGGATGCTCCGCATCGCGTGGCGAACGGAGGTATTTCTGCCAGCCTTCCGCGTACTTGCAGCCCGTCGTGTCACCGGTCGCCTTGCGCAGCGATGCGGTGCCGGCGCAGGGGTCGAGCATCGGCGACAGCAGGATCTGGCCGTCCAGCGGCGGATGCGCGCGGTCGCGGGCGATCAGTGCCAGCGCAGCGGCCAGGTTGCCGCCGGCCTCTTCGCCGGCCAGGAACACGCGGGCGCCGCGGCCGGCCAGCTTGCTGCGCTGCTTGTAGAGCCACTCGAGCGCCTCGTAGCCGACTTCGATCGCATCGGGAAACGGGTGAAGCGGCGCGAGCGGATAGGCCATCGACACCACCACTGCACCAGCGTCCGCGAGCATGCGTGCCACGCTTCGGCCATTGTCGAGTCCACCGCAGACGAAGTTGCCGCCATGGAAGTGCAACACCAGCGGCGTGTCACCCACACCGGAACGCCGGGCCTGCACGCCATAGGTGCGCGCGGACACCGGCTCGCGGCCCGGCAACGCGATCGTGATGTCGGTCTCGCCAGTCCGCAATGCAGCGGCGGCCGAAGGCTCGGAGGCGCATGGCGACGAAGGGCTGAAGATGCTGGACATGGTGTGTACCTGCGGTCGGTGTGGGATGTAGGGAAATATAAGGTGCGCAAGCGCACACGAAATCACAGCTTTGCCATTGCACCGTTTCCTGTGACGTAACAATCGAGCCATCCTGCGTGTGAGAATTCGCGCCAGGCAGCGAACGCTGTACATGAACACAGTGAGGAAAGCAGATGGATCAGATCCAGTCGATGCGGGTGTTTGCGCGCGTAGTGGAAACCGGCAGCTTCACGCGCGCGGCCGATTCGCTGGCCATTCCGAAGGGCACCGTCACCAAGCAGATCCAGGCGCTCGAGGCCCGGTTGCGCGTCAAGCTGCTGAACCGCACCACGCGCCGCGTGACGGTCACGCCCGACGGCGCGGCGTACTACGAACGCGCATCGCGCTTGCTGAACGACCTCGACGATCTCGAGTCGAGCATGGTCAACGCACAGGCGAACCCTCAAGGGCGCCTGCGCATCGACGTGGCATCGTCGACCGCGAACCTGATCATCATTCCGGCACTGCACGACTTCTTCTCGCGCTATCCGGATATCCAGCTGGACGTGGGCGTGAGCGACCGCAACGTGGACCTGATCGCCGACAACGTGGACTGCGTGATCCGCGGCGGAGAGATCGCCGACCAGTCGCTGGTTGCGCGCCGTATCGGCAGCCTGGCCTTCATCACGGCAGCCTCGCCGGCCTACCTCAAGCGCTATGGTGTGCCGCAGCATCCCGGCGAACTTGAAAAGAAGCACCGCGTCGTCGGCTATTTCTCCGGCAGCACGCGCCGGCTGTTCGCCGACGAGTTCAACAAGGCGGGCGAGCGCATCGAGGTCAACGGCTACTACAGCGTCGCCGTGAACGAAAACAACGCGCACACGCACGCGGTGCTGTCCGGCCTGGGCGTGTCGCAGGTCGCGCGCTTCGTGGCGCAGCCCTACCTGGACAGCGGTGAACTCGTGGAGGTTCTTTCGGACTGGACGCGCGATGCGCTGCCCGTCTATGTCGTCTATCCGCCGAACCGCCACCTGAGCGCGAAGGTGCGTGCGTTCGTCGACTGGGCGGCGGAACTGTTCGCGAAGGAACCGCTGCTGCAACAGCGCAGTTGAGGTCGACACCACCAAGGCTGGCGATGCCGGCACCTTACTGCAACGGCTCCTCGGGCGGTGCCAGCATGCTGCCGCGGCAGTTGGGCGAGCCGCAGTGGCACGGATAGTCCGACGGCGCGGAACCATCGTCCGCGGTCAACGAATAGTCGATGAACAGCTCGTCACCTGCCTCCACCGCGACGAGCGTCTGGAAGCGGAGCAGCAGCCGACCCGCGTCGTCGTACTCCTCCACGGCTTCACAGTTCGGATCGCAGCAGTGGTTCAGATGCCGAGTCGCATTCCCGCCCTTGCCGCCATCGATGGTCATGCCGTCGGACAGCGTGAACAGGTAGGTCAATTGGTCGTCCCAGGTCTTCGCTGCGATCTGTTCGGCGTTGTAGCGCCGTCCTTCGTAGAAGCCGAGAAAGGTACCGGCAGGCATGTCACGGGTGGCGAAGGCACCGAGGCCGTGGATGGTGCTGGGGCCGACGCGGATGCCGGGCGTGGAAGAGACGGCTTTCTTGCTTGTTGTCATGGCGGTATCGATCGCAAACTCTCGCATCAGGAAACCCGGAAAAGGCACGAAGACTAACGCGTGGGCATGGCAAGCGTTTGGCACCGGTGCCGCAGGCTCTTCGGACCGGTCCGTCACGCGAGCCAGCGGTCGACGCATGCACATTGCATGCCGAGCAGATTCGCTCATCGCCTGTATATTTGTCCAGCCCATGACCACCCCCGAGACACCATGATTTCGCACAACGCCCATCGAAGCGTCGGCGGGGACGCGGGCGCCGTTGCACTGCGGCGCGTCGCGGTGCGCACGTTGTGCGCCTTCACCGCGCGCCGGGGCGACATCGACATGCGCTTCGTCCCGGCACCGACCGCGCAGCAAGGCAGCGCGGGTCATCTGCGTGTGCAGATGCGCCGTGGTGCGGGGTACGAGAGCGAGATCGCGCTCAACGCGGTGCATGGCGGTCTGCAGGTGCGCGGCCGCGCTGATGGCTATGACCCGCAGCGCCGTCGCGTCGAGGAAATCAAGACTTTCCGTGGACGCTTCGACGCCATCCGCGACAACCACCGCGCGCTCCATTGGGCGCAGGCCAAGGTCTACGGATGGATGCTGTGCCAGCGCGAATCGCTCACGCAGATCGATGTGGCACTGGTCTACCTGGATCTGGCAACCGACGAAGAAACCGTCCTCGAGGAACGCTGCGACGCAGACGCCCTTCGGGCCCATTTCGGGGCACTCTGCGAAGCCTATGAGAACTGGTCGATGCAGGAGGCGCGGCATCGCGATTCGCTGAGCCTCGGTATGGCTGCGCTGTCTTTTCCGCATGCGGCATTCCGTGCCGGACAACGCGATATCGCGCAGTCCGTCTACCTGGGTGCGGTCAACGGACGCCACCTGCTGATCGAAGCACCGACCGGCATCGGGAAGACGCTGGCCACTCTTTTCCCGTTGTTGAAGGCACGCGCGCGGAACAAGATCGACAAGGTCTACTTCCTGACGGCCAAGACCTCCGGCCGACCGGTGGCGCTGGACGCACTGCGTCACCTGTCGGCCGAAGGCGCGCCGCTGCGCGTGATCGAACTCACAGCCCGAGAAAAAGTCTGCGAATACCCGGGACGGGCCTGCAATGGCGAAGCGTGTCCGCTCGCGCGTGGCTTTTACGACCGCATCGCGGCAGCACGGTCCGAAGCCGTCTCGACGGCTTGGCTCGACCGGCCGACGCTGCGGCGCATCGCGCTGGCGCACGGCATCTGCCCGTACTTCCTGTCGCAGGAACTTGTGCGCTGGTGCGACGTGGTGGTGGGCGACTACAACCACTATTTCGACGCCAGCGCCTTCCTCTTCGCGATGATGAAGGAGGAGGAATGGAAGGTCTCGCTGCTGATCGACGAGGCACATAACCTGCTCGACCGCGCTCGTGGCATGTACACCGCCGAGCTCGATGGAGAGACGCTGGACATGCTTCGCCCCACGGCGCCGGCGTCCGTGAAGGCGGCGCTGAACCGCCTGGAGCGCGCCTGGCGATCGATCCAGGACAGCCAGGCCGCCGACTACGCGCCGGCCGATACGATCGACGGCGAGTTCGTGCAGGCGCTGCAGAGCGTGACATCGGCCATCGCAGACCACTTCGCGGCGAAGCCGGAGGACGCACACGGCGCGCTCCAGCAATTCTTCTTCGACACGATCCATTTCGGCCGGTTGGCGGACGCGTTCGACGCGCATTCGGTGTTCGAGAGCACGCTGGGCGGGCTGGGCACCCGTCAACTGGCAATCCGCAACCTGATTCCTGCGCCCTTCCTGGCGAGCCGCTTTGGCGCCTGCCGGTCGGCGACATGCTTCTCGGGCACGCTCGCACCCTTCGATTTCTACCAGCAGACACTGGGACTGCCGGAAGACACGGCGACGCTTCAAGTGGCGTCGCCTTTCGATGGCAGTCAACTGGCGGTGCGCGTCGCTTCCGACCTGTCGACGCGCTTCCGCGATCGCCCAAGAACGCGCGATCAACTGGTGGCGCTGATCGCGCGGCAGTACGCCGAACGACGAGGCAACTACCTGGCGTTCTTCAGCAGCTTCGACTACCTGGAAAGCGTTCGCGATGCCTTCGCCGTACGCCACCCGGGCGTGCCGGTCTGGAGCCAGCGGCGCAACATGCCCGAGGCAGATCGCGACGACTTCATCGCCCGCTTTCGCCCCGACGGCCAAGGCATCGGCTTCGCAGTCCTGGGAGGCGCATTTGGCGAAGGGATCGACCTTCCAGGAAGCAGGCTCATCGGCGCCTTCATCGCCAGCCTTGGCCTGCCCCAGCAAAATGCGGCCAACGAGGTCATGCGCGAGCGCATGGAAGCACATTTCGGGGACGGTTGGGCCTACACCTACCTCTACCCCGGCCTTCAAAAGGTCGTTCAGGCGGCAGGCCGGGTCATACGGACCGAGCAGGATCGCGGCATCCTCTATTTGATGGATGAGCGCTTTTCAGAAGCACGCATCCGGCGGCTGCTGCCCGCTTGGTGGACGATCGAATTGCAATCGATGCGGCGCGGCGGTCAATCGAAATAGACCTTGACCAGCTTGGCCAGATGGCGGTGCAGGAATGCTTCGTCGACATTGGACAGATCGATCGATTCACCGTCCGCTTCGAGATCCAGCGGTTGGGCTGTGGGCCTCACGTGCGTCACCAGGACATAGCGCGTGGCAGTGTCTGCGAGCACCTTCACGTAGTTGCCCCGAGCACCCGTGCCAGGACGCAAGGATGTGGCGCGCTCGCCGATACCGAACGTGACGAACGCGCTCACACGCCGAGTCGGCGCATACACACCCTTCTGTGCATCCACGTAGCAGATCAGTCCCTTGGACGTGACCGTGCCCTGAAACGCCCGGAACACCGGCTCGATGAGCGATTCCGAACGTGCATTGAACGCGGCGACAAAGCCGTCGCGTTCCTTTTCATGTTGGGCGTAAAGCCTGGCGGCCAACGCTTCCTTGCTTTCGCGCGAGTCGAAGAGCGCAGCCATCTCCGCTCTGATTCTTTCGACCATGTTCATTTCCTTCCGATGGGCGTGCATGCCACGGTCTCCACACAGCGCAGCGCATCTGCGCCGCGCCTGACCACGATCAGGACAGAAGCCCCTCGCGCGGCCTCGGTCTCCGTGGGCGCATTCGCGACGCGCCACCGTGACCAGCCTGATCACTCTTCTCCCACCTCTTCATTCAACTGTTCTTCAAATCCTGCCATCGCATAGCCAAACGTTTCCGCGCTCCGCCGTATCCCACGCCAACGGCACCGCTCCTGGGCATTACTGCCTGGAACCAGGACGCGCAAATCGTGACAGATTGCAACTGGATTCTTGAGGCATGTGAAACAGATGTCAACAATCTGTGTGAATTTGCATAGATTTCTACCCAACAAAGGGGTGGACCGGTTGTGTTTTTGCAATGCCCAAGGCGGCGATCGAATTCAAGAATATGAGCTCGCAGTGACCCGCTGACGACTGGCCGCTTGTCAGCTACAGATCGAGCACCCTGGCTGTTCGCCCTTCCCCTCTCGCGGCACATCTGCGGCGTGCCAACGTCGCCATCGGCGGCCGTCAGCCGCATCCATCTGCAGATCCTGCGCGTACATCAGCGGCGGACTTTCGTCGTCGTCAGCATGTTGCCGGCCAACCTCAGCGAGGTAGATCCATGAAAGATATTGAACTAAGGCTCACGCCGTCCGAACGGGCCGCCGTTCTCCACAGCCTGGCGGACTGGGAACCGACGAGGCCCGGTCGAAGAACCGGGCGCAGCCTGGAGCACTTCCTGTTCGCTGCAACAGACCGGGTGCGGCAAATGCAGGCGGCCCTGGAGGCCAACCACCGCGCACCCCTGTGCGTAACCGACAGCGACCTTGACCGCGAAGTGCTGCAGCACGTTGTGGAAAGCACCACCTGGATCAGCGTTCATCAGGGAATGAGCCACCAGAAGCAGAGTTCCGCCTTTGGCGCAATGCAATCTGTTGCCCAGAAGCTCGAGCAGGCGTTCGGGCTGAAACGGCATTTGAAAGTCCCGCTCGATTGAGCACGCCGTTGCACTTCACCGTGGTGAGGACTCCACAAAATCTCCGATATCCAAACCAAGAATGGGGTCTTCCCCCCTCAGAACCCCTGTTGGTTCTTTTGGCCCGCCAATGTGCGGGCCTTTTTCTTGGCCATCAGATGAAAGACCGCGGAGACTCGTCGGCGCGTCCATTTCACGCAGAGGAAGCAAGATTTCGAGCCGGACGGAACCAGATCGTTGCGCAATGCTTCCATGCGCATCAGGCAAAGAAAGCCGCGACTGGCAGGGCTTTTTTGCGTCTGTTGCATTTGATGAATCAAATGGATCGCCAATTTGGCGGAACCGGACGGATCGAACCCTCCGGAAGGGCGTTTTCGAGCGTATCGGCGCGGGGCTCCCACTGGAGCCCCATACGCGATGAGACGCCGAAACACGCTCATTTAGGACCAGATTTAGACTAGAGCGCGGTCCCTCCATAGATACCCAGGCCGCTCCCCAGCAGCGCCTGGCTACTATTAAGCCGCCAAGGGTCATGCGGCGCAAAGCGGGGCTGCGCTGGCCGGAACGACTATGCTGTTCCATGGACCCACACCGCCCGCCGAGCCGAAGCTCCCAGGCTCCGTCAACTCCGCTGCCGAATAGGAAGTGGGAGACGTTTGCTAGGGATGTGGGCTCCAAGAGCGGGTCGGCTTGGGCAAGTATG
>CAIQMJ010000338.1 GCA_903872875.1 uncultured Variovorax sp. | reverse complement strand
CGGCTGCTCAAGGGGACACCGGTGCTGCGCAGCGAGGACGACGTCTACACGAACCATATCCACGCCGACGATCTGGCCCGAGCCTTCCTGGTGGCGCTATGGCGCGGCGGCGCGCCGCGCGTCTTCCATGCGAGCGACGACACCGACATGAAGATGGGCGACTACTTCGATCTTGCGGCCGACCTGTATCGACTGCCTCGCCCGCCACGCATCGCACGCGATGCGGCGCAGGCACAACTGCCGCTGTCGATGCTGAGCTTCATGGGCGAGTCGCGCCGGCTCGACAACACGCGGCTGAAGCGCGAGTTGCGCGTGCGGTTGCGGCATCCGACCGTGGCCAGCGGCTTGCGCCCGGTCGATTGACCGGCACGGCGCCTTGATCGATGGCGCGTTACACGGCAGGGGCACCGCGCTCGGGATAATGCCGGTGGATGCGGTCGCTTCAGGCCGGTCGAACACAGGTGCCAGCGCATGACCACTGCCCAGCTCTCCGTCTATTTCTTCCTGCAGATCGCAGTGATCATCACCGCGTGCCAGCTGGTCGGACGCTTGGCGCAGAAGCTGGGGCAGCCGCAGGTCGTGGGCGAGATGATCGCCGGTGTCGCGCTCGGTCCGTCGCTGCTGGGCTGGGTGTGGCCCGAGCTGCAGCGTGCCGTCTTTCCCAAGGAGACGCTGGGCATGCTGTATGTGGGCGGCCAACTCGGCGTGGGCATGTACATGTTCCTGGTCGGCACGGAATTTCGCGCGGACCACTTCCGCAGCCGCTTTCGCAGCGCCGCAGCCGTGTCGGCCGCCGGCATCCTGGTGCCCTTTGTCCTGGCCTTCGCCATGATCCCTTGGCTGCACGGCATTCCGGGCCTCTTCGCGGCGAAGGCCAAGCCCATGGAGGCCGGGCTGTTCCTGGGCGCTGCGATCGCCATCACGGCCTTCCCGATGCTGGCACGCATCATCCATGAGCGCGGCCTCGCCGGGACGCCGCTCGGCACCCTGGCGCTCACCGCCGGCGCAGTCGACGACGCAGCCGCCTGGTGCATCCTGGCGATCGTCCTGGCGAGTTTCGGTGGCTCGTGGGGCGGCGCCTATGCCGCGATCGGCGGCGGCGTGGCCTTCGCCCTGTTCATGATCTTCATCGGCTCGCGGCTGCTGCGCGGATTGGCGCGCCACGTGTCGCCCGAAGTCCCCCTGAGCCCGACGATGCTGGCGACGGTACTGGTGCTCTTCGCGCTCAGCGCCTTCGCCATGGACGCCATCGGCATCCACGCCGTGTTCGGCGGCTTCCTGTTGGGCGCAGTATTGCCGCGCGGGGCTCTCACGCAGAAGCTGCGCGAACAGCTGCAGCCCTTCGTCGTGATCTTCCTGCTGCCGATGTTCTTCACCTATTCCGGGCTGAATACGCGCATGGCGGTCCTGTTCGAGCCGGGCATCCTGCTGGCCGCCGGTGCGATCCTGGTGGCATCGTTCTGCGGCAAGGGGCTGGCGTGCTGGGCCGCGGCTCGACTCTCTGGCGAAGCGGGGCGAGACGCCATGGCGATCGGCGCACTGATGAACGCGCGCGGCCTGATGGAGCTGATCATCATCAACATCGGTCTCCAGGCGGGCGTGATCGAGCCCGGCCTGTTTGCCGTGCTGGTCCTGATGGCCATCGCAACCACGCTGATGGCGACGCCGCTGTTCAACTGGATCATGCGCAAGCAGCCGGCGCTGGCACCGCGGCCGGCGCCGGTTCTCGAATCCTGAACACCGCAGCCTGAAAGTGCCCGCAGAAGTGGTGTATTCACCCACCAACTTGGAAGGAAACGAATTGTTTCTGAGGGTTT
>CAIQMJ010000337.1 GCA_903872875.1 uncultured Variovorax sp. | reverse complement strand
CGGCGCGCTGGTGGCGGACGACCTGAGCTACGGCCATTCCGGCGGCAAGGTCGATACCAAGGCCAGCTTCATCGCCGACCTGATGAGCGGCGCATCGGACTTCGTCACGATCGCCATCACCGACCAGACCATCAAGCTGGTGGACAACGTCGCGATCGTGCGCCACACGCTCACGGCCGACACCAACGATTCGGGCAAGCCGGGCAAGGTCAGCATCAAGATCCTCGGCGTCTGGCAGAAGCAGGGCGGCGAGTGGAAGCTGCTGGCGCGCCAAGCCGTCCGTCCGCCGCAATGACACCCGTCGTCACCGAACTGCGTGTGGTCCCGGTCGCGGGCCACGACGGCATGCTGATGAACCTGAGTGGCGCGCACGGCCCGTTCTTCACCCGCAACCTGCTGATCCTGAAAGACAGCGCCGGCCACACCGGCGTGGGCGAGGTGCCCGGCGGCGAGAAGATCCGCCAGACGCTGGAAGACGCACGCGCGCTGATCGTCGGCCAGCCGATCGGCCGCCACAACGCGGTGCTCAACGCCATGCGCGCGCAATTCGCCGACCGCGACAGCGGCGGCCGCGGCCAGCAGACCTTCGACCTGCGCATCGCCATCCACGCAGTGACCGCGGCCGAGGCGGCGCTGCTCGACCTGCTGGGCCAGCACCTGGGCGTGCCGGTGGCCGCACTGCTCGGCGAAGGCCAGCAGCGCGACGCGGTGCAGATGCTGGGCTACCTGTTCTACATCGGCGATCGCCGCAAGACCGACCTGCCGTACCGCAGCGAACCCGACGCCGACGACGACTGGTTCCGCCTGCGCCACGAGGAAGCCATGACGCCGCAGGCGATCGTCCGGCTGGCCGAGGCCGCGCACGGGCGCTACGGCTTCACCGACTTCAAGCTCAAGGGCGGCGTGCTGCGCGGCGAGGAAGAGGTCGACGCAATCCGTGCGCTGCACGAGCGCTTTCCGCAGGCGCGCGTCACGCTCGACCCGAACGGCGGCTGGCTGCTGAAGGACGCGATCCGCATCACCCGCGACCTGCACGGCGTGATGGCCTATGCCGAAGACCCGTGCGGCGCCGAAGGCGTGTTCTCGGGCCGCGAGGTGATGGCGGAATTCCGCCGCGCCACCGGCCTGCCCACCGCCACCAACATGGTCGCCACCGACTGGCGCGAGATGGTGCACAGCCTGTCGCTGCAGTCGGTCGACATCCCGCTGGCCGACCCGCATTTCTGGACCATGCAGGGCTCGGTGCGCGTCGCCCAGCTGTGCCAGGCCTGGGGCCTGACCTGGGGCTCGCATTCGAACAACCACTTCGACGTGTCGCTGGCGATGTTCACGCACGTGGCCGCAGCGGCGCCGGGCAAGGTCACGGCCATCGACACGCACTGGATCTGGCAGGACGGCCAGCGCCTGACCAAGGCGCCGCTGCAGATCGAGGACGGCTACGTGCAGGTGCCGCAGCAGGGCGGCCTGGGCGTCGAGCTCGACATGGACGAGGTCGAGCGCGCCCACCGGCTGTACCTGCAGCACGGCCTTGGCGCACGCAACGATGCGCAGGCCATGCAGTACCTGATCCCCGGCTGGCAGTTCGACAACAAGCGGCCTTGCCTCGTGCGTTGAATACACTGGTTTTTCGCAGTTCACTGGACATCTGATGCAACAACACGACAACCTCATCGGCGGCGAATGGACGAAGGGCGACAGCTACAGCCCGAACCTGAACCCGTCCAACTTTGGCGACACGATCGCCGAATACGCGCAGGGCAATGCCGCGCACGTCGACGCGGCCGTTGCCGCAGCCACGGCCGCGTTCCCCGCCTGGGCGACCGGCAGCATCCAGGCGCGCTCGGATGCGCTCGACAAGATCGGCACCGAGATCCTCGCGCGCCGCGAAGAGCTCGGCACGCTGCTCTCCCGCGAGGAGGGCAAGACAAAGGCCGAAGGCATCGGCGAGGCCACCCGCGCCGGCCAGATCTTCAAGTTCTTCGCCGGCGAATGCCTGCGCCTGTCGGGCGAGCTGCTGCCTTCGGTGCGGCCGAACATCGGCGTCGAGATCACCCGCGAGCCCGTCGGCGTGGTTGGCCTGATCACGCCATGGAACTTCCCCATCGCGATCCCCGCCTGGAAGATCGCGCCTGCGCTGGCCTTCGGCAACTGCGTGGTCCTGAAGCCGGCCGACCTGGTGCCGGGCTCGGCCTGGGCGCTGGCCGAGATCATCAGCCGCTCGGGCATACCGGCCGGCGTGTTCAACCTGGTGATGGGCCGCGGCAGCGTCATCGGCAATGCGCTGGTGAATCATCCCGGCATCCATGCGATCAGCTTCACCGGCTCGGTCGGTGTGGGCCGCGCGATCGGCATCCAGTGCGTGACGAACCAGAAGAAGGTCCAGCTGGAGATGGGTGGCAAGAACCCGCAGGTCGTGCTCGACGATGCGGACCTGAACCAGGCGGTCGAACTCAGCGTGCAGAGCGCCTTCTATTCCACCGGCCAGCGCTGCACCGCGTCGAGCCGGCTGATCGTCACCGAAGGCATCTACCCGAAGTTCGTCGAGGCGATGAAGGCGCGCATGGCGAAGATCAAGGTCGGCGACGCGCTGGCCGCCGGCACCGACATCGGACCGGTCTCGAGCCAGGGCCAGCTCGAACAGGACCTGAGCTACGTGGAGATCGGCAAGAGCGAAGGCGCCACGCTGGCCGCTGGCGGCGAGCGCGTGAAGCTCGATACCGACGGCTTCTACATGGCGCCGGCACTGCTGGTGGACACCGGCAAGGCGATGCGCATCAACCGCGAAGAGATCTTCGGACCGGTCGCGAGCGTGATCAAGGTCAAGGACTACGAGGAAGCGCTGGCCACGGCCAACGACACCGAGTTCGG
>CAIQMJ010000336.1 GCA_903872875.1 uncultured Variovorax sp. | reverse complement strand
TGCGTGGTGACGTCGTCGATCGAGAACGCCTGGGCCTGGCCGGCCCAGAGCAGCGACACGGCGGAGGCCATGCCGAGCAGGGCGAGGGTCTTTCGTTTGCGGTGGGCAGTGCTGAGGGGCATGGATGGATTCCGTGAAACGCAATGGGGAGGATGGCCCGCAGGCTCGCGTGCATGGGCGGCGGAGGGCGGGACGACGGTCGCAGGCGGGCATGAGGACCGGCGGACGAACATGGGCTTAGCTTAGCATCCGAGCCTCACGATTCAGCCCATCCCCGGAGGGCGTGCGCGAGGGGAATCGACGCACGCTGCGATCCACATGAATGAAAGTCACTGAATGAAAAAGCGGTATCTGCTGGTCCTCATGGCCAGCCTGGCCAGCCCGTTGGCCTTCGTGCAGGCGCAGTCCGCCGCACCCAACACGAACAGCACCTACAAGACGAGCGACAAGACGGCTTTCGTGGCCGACCTTCTCGGCAAGATGACGCTGGACGAAAAGATCGGTCAGCTCCGCCTCATCAGCATCGGCCCCGAGATGCCGATCGCGCAACTGGCCGACGAGATCACCGCAGGGCGCGTCGGCGGTACCTTCAATTCGGTGAACCGGCCCGACAACCGCCGGCTGCAGGACGCGGCCATGAAGGGCCGATTGAAGATACCGATGTTCTTCGCCTACGACGTGATCCACGGCCACCGCACGACCTTCCCGATCGGCCTCGGCCTCGCATCGAGCTGGGACATGGCGACGGTCGACGTCATGGCGCGCACCGCCGCCCGCGAGGCGGCGGCCGACTCGGTCGACATGACCTTCGCGCCGATGGTCGACATCTCGCGCGATCCGCGCTGGGGCCGCACCTCCGAAGGCTTCGGCGAAGACCCGTACCTGGTGTCCGAGATCGCCAAGGCGGCCGTCAGGGGCTTCCAGGGCAACACCGTACCGGTGGCGGCCAACCGCATCATGGCCGCCGTGAAGCACTTCGCGCTGTACGGCGCGGTCGAAGGGGGCCGCGACTACAACACGGTCGACATGAGCCCGATGCGCATGTACCAGGACTACCTGCCGCCGTACAAGGCAGCGCTCGATGCGGGTGCCGGCGGCGTGATGGTCGCGCTGAACTCGATCAACGGCGTGCCCGCCACATCCAACACCTGGCTGATGCAGGACCTGTTGCGCAAGGACTGGGGCTTCAAGGGCGTGGCCGTGAGCGACCACGGCGCCATCGTCGAACTGATCCGCCACGGCGTCGCCAAGGACGAGCGCGAGGCCGCCAAGCTCGCCATCAAGAACGGCATCGACCTCAGCATGGCCGACTCGGTCTACCTGAAGGAACTGCCCGGGCTCGTGCAGTCGGGCGAAGTCGGCGTGCAGGACATCGACAACGCGGTGCGCGAGGTGCTCGGCGCCAAGTACGACATGGGCCTGTTCAAGGACCCGTACCTGCGCATCGGCGTTGCTGCGGATGATCCGCCGGACCTCAACGCCCAGAGCCGGCTCGACCGGCCTGCGGCGCGCGACGTCGCGCGCAAGTCGATGGTGCTGCTGGAGAACCGCAATGGCACGCTGCCGCTGTCGAAGTCGGCCACCATTGCGCTGGTCGGCCCGCTGGCCGATGCGCCGATCGACATGCTGGGCAGCTGGTCGGCGGCCGGCTACGACAAGAGTTCGGTCACGCTGCGCGCGGGCCTGGACGCGGCGGTCGGCAAGACCGGCCGCGTGATCTATGCGCGCGGCGCCAACATCACCAACGACGAAGGCATCGTCAAGTACCTGAACTTCCTGAACTGGGACGCGCCCGAGGTCACCCAGGACAAGCGCACGCCCGCCGACATGATCGCGGAGGCCGTGAAGGCTGCATCGCGCGCCGACGTGATCGTTGCCGCGGTCGGCGAGGCGCGGGGCATGTCGCACGAGTCCTCGAGCCGGACCAGCCTCGATCTGCCGCAGAGCCAGCGCGACCTGATCACCGCGCTCAAGACGACCGGCAAGCCGTTGGTGCTGGTGCTGATGAACGGCCGGCCGCTCGCACTGCAGCGCGAGCAGAAGGAGGCCGACGCGATCCTCGAGACCTGGTACACCGGCACCGAAGGCGGCAACGCGATCGGCGACGTGCTCTTCGGCGACTACAACCCCTCGGGCAAGCTGCCGCTCTCGTTTCCGCGCTCGGTCGGCCAGATACCGACCTACTACAACCACGCGCGTCTCGGCCGGCCCTTCACCGAAGGCAAGCCGGGCAACTACACCTCGCAGTACTTCGAAGAAGTCACCGGTCCGCTGTACCCGTTCGGCTATGGCCTGAGCTACACCGAGTTCGCGCTGTCCGAGGTGGTGCTGTCGAGCCGCACGATGGCGCGCGGCGGCAGCGTCGAGGCAGCCGTGACCGTGAAGAACGTCGGCCGGCGCGCCGGTGAAACCGTGGTGCAGCTCTACATCCAGGACGTGGCCGCTTCGGTGGTCCGGCCGGTCAAGGAACTGAAGGATTTCCGCAAGGTCATGCTGCAACCGGGCGAGGAGCGCGTGCTGCGCTTCCCGATCGGCGAGGACAAGCTGAAGTTCTTCAACGCCCAACTGCAACAGGTGGCTGAGCCCGGCCGCTTCAATGTGCAGATCGGGCTGGATTCCCAAGCCGTGCGCGAGCAGGGCTTCGATCTGCAGTAGAAGATTCGCAGATTCGCCAACGAGAAGAGAAAGCGATCGATGAGCGCTCCGGATGCCAACGAAGCCCTGCGCAGCCTCTGGCTGCAGGCGGGTTTGCCCGAACAAGCCCTTGGCTTTGCGCGGCTCACTGGCGCCGACCCGGTGCTGCCATCGTCATTCGCGGTCGGCACGGCGGCGCAGAGCACCATCGCGGCGGCGGCACTGGCCGCTTGCGAGGTGGGCCACGAGCGTGGCGCCGCGCGCCAGACGGTGAGCGTCGACATGCTGCACGCGGCCATCGAATGCACCGGCTGGTTCAGTCTGGACGGCCGTGTGCCGGACCTCTGGGACGCGTTCTCCGGCCTCTATCGCTGTGCCGATGGCCACGTGCGCATCCACGCGAACTTCAAGCACCACCGGGAAGGCGCATTGCGCCTGCTCGGCCTCGACCCGGCCCCAGCGCAGCGCAGCGATGCCGAGCAAGCCATGCTGGGCTGGCGTGCTGTCGATTTCGAAACCGCGGCGGCGGAGCGCAAGCTGGTCGCTACGGCGTTGCGCAGTTTTCCTGATTGGGACGCGACCCCGCAGGGCCAGGTTATCGCGGCACAGCCGCTGTTCACGCTCGAGCGCATCGGCGATGCGGCGCCGCTCACGCTTCCTCCGCTGCCCGCTGACGCGCGCCCGCTGAGCGGCCTGCGCGTGCTCGACCTCACGCGCATCCTTGCGGGACCCGTAGGCGGCAAGGCGCTCGCCGCCTACGGTGCCGACGTGCTGCTCGTCAATTCGCCGAACCTGCCCAACATCGAGGCGATCGCCGACACCAGCCGCGGCAAGCTGTCGGCGCAGGTCGACCTGTGCACGGCGGAGGGCCAGGCCACGATGCGCGGGCTCGTGGGCGATGCGCATGTGTTCGTGCAGGGCTACCGTCCCGGCGGCCTCGCGTCGCTCGGCTTCGGGCCCGAGGAGCTTGCGCAGCAGCGGCCGGGCATCGTCTGCGTGTCGCTCACGGCCTATGGCACGCAAGGACCATGGGCAGGCCG
>CAIQMJ010000335.1 GCA_903872875.1 uncultured Variovorax sp. | reverse complement strand
ACTTCGTCGAACAGCACCTCGCTCTTGACCGTGAATTCGGCGATGACCTTGCCATCCTTCAGCGCCTTGCCGTCGTAGGGACGCAGCTCGACCACGTCGCCCATCTCCATCTGGCTCACGTCGAGTTCGATCGGCAGCGCGCCCGAGTCTTCCATCGTGTTGTAGAAGATCGGCGCGATCTTGCCGCCCAGGCAGACGCCGCCGAAACGCTTGTTCGGCACGAAGGGGATGTCTTCGCCGGTGAACCACAGCACCGAATTGGTGGCGCTCTTGCGCGACGAACCGGTTCCGACCACGTCGCCGGCGTACGCGACCAGGTGGCCGCGTGCCCGCAGGTCCTCGATGAACTTCACCGGGCCGCGCTTGCCGTCTTCTTCGGGGACGATGCCCGGGCGCGCATTCTTGTGCATCGCGAGCGCGTGCATCGGAATGTCGGGACGCGTCGTCGCGTCGGGTGCGGGCGACAGGTCGTCGGTGTTGATTTCGCCAGCCACCTTGAAGATGCTGACGGTGATGCTTTCCGGCACTTCCGGACGGCTGGTAAACCATTCGGCGTCGGCCCAGCTCTGGAGCACGGCCTTGGCGTTGGCGTTGCCGGCGTCCGCCTTTTCCTTGACGTCATGGAACTGGTCGAACATCAGCAGCGTCTTCTTCAGACCTTCGGCTGCGACGGCGCCGACTTCCGCGTCGTCCAGCAGGTCGATCATCGGGCTGATGTTGTAGCCGCCGAGCATGGTGCCGAGCAGTTCCGTCGCGCGGGCGCGGCTCAGCAGCATGTTCGTCTCGGTGCCATGCGCCACGGCCGCCAGATAGCTCGCCTTGACCTTCGCCGCGTCGTCCACGCCGGCCGGTACCCGGTAGGTGAGCAGGTTCAGCAGGAACTCGCCGTCCTTCGACGACGCGTTCTTCAGAAGCTCGATCACTTCGCCCGTCTGCTTGGCGGTAAGTGGGAGCGGCGGGATACCGAGCGCGGCGCGTTCGGCTACATGGTCAACGTAGGCTTGCAACATCTTTTTTTCTCCGGGAACTGAGTGGCGACGGCCTCCCGCGCAAGCAAGAGGCGCGCCGCGGGCTTACTTGCTGGGGGCGGGTTGCGCGTCAGGGCTTTCGAACAGGCTCTTCGGCGGGTTCTTCTTCATCTCGTCGGCAAAGGCGACCTGCGCGGGCGCCTGGCATTCGTCGGCCAGGCGAAGGCCTTGCTTCTGGTTCATCAGCATCGACTTGTTGGCGATCTGCAACCACATGGCTCCGGCGTTGGGGTCTTCAAGACGGATGGCACCGGTGCGGCTTTCGACCGGATGCATGCGGTAGCGCGCACCCTTGGTGGCAACGGTGAAGAAGCCTGCACGCTTCTCGTCGGCCGTGATGGTCACGTCGGCGCCGAGTTCGCACTGGATCTTGCCGGTGTAGACCCGCTGGGCGACCTGCAGGTCGGCATCGGTGAGCGTGATGTTGGTGTCGTCGCTGATCGGCGTCACTTCTTCCACGGCCTTGGCGGCGCGCTTGGTGATCTTCGGCTTCGGCTTGGTCGTGTTCTTTGCGGTCGTGGTCTTGGCGGCCGGCTTTGCGGCAGCCTTGACCGCCGGCTTGTCGGTACTCGCCGCGGTTTGCGCAGCAGCGGCAAAAGGCAGGACGATCGCGACGGCGGCAGCAAGTGCGATGTACTTCATGGGGGTTTCTTCCTGAGGGATGTGATCGATGGTGATCAATGAGAGGCGGAAGCAAACCAGCGTTGCGCTTCCGTCGGGAGTGCGCGCCCGGTGGCATGGGCACGCTCGAGCACCTGCCAGAAATGCCGGTAGCTGGCGCGGTCGTGCAATGTGCCATCGAAACTGACCGGTGCCCAGTTCGCGACGGCCGCCGCATCGATTATTTTTGTAGCAATCTGAATCTGCTTTTCGTCGGGCGCGAAGGCCTGGAGGATGGGACGGATCTGGCTCGGATGGATGCTCCACATCCGCGTGTAGCCGAATTCGCTGGCCGCCCTGGTGGCGGCCAGACGCATCGCATCGGGATTGCTGAATTCGGTCACGACGCAGTGCGACGGCACCTTGCCATAGGCATGTGCCGCCGAAGCGATCTCGAGCTTGGCGCGCACCACGAGCGGGTGCGTGAACTGGCCGGCCACCCCCATGCCATCGGCCGGAATGGCGCCGGCGTGGGCCGAGACGAAATCCATCAGGCCGAAGCTCAGCGACTGCACGCGCGGATGTGCGGCGATCTCGAAGGCGTTGTGCACCGCGAGCGGCGACTCGATCAGGACGTGCAGCGGCAGGCCGGCAGCACCGGCGCGATCGAGTTCGGCAATGGCCTGGCGCACATCCTCGATCGACTCGACCTTGGGCACCATCAGATGGCTGAGCCGCGCACCCGCCCGACCTGCGATCGTGGCGATGTCGTCGGCAAAGGAAGGGTGATCGACGGGATGCACGCGCACGCCGACCCGCATGCCCGGCGCGGCTGCGAGCGCCAGTTCGGTCACCAGCGCGGCATGTTCGGCTTCACCGCCGACCGGGGCGCCGTCCTCGCAGTCGAGCGTGACGTCGAACACGCAGGCGCCGAACTCCTCGGCCATCTCGGCCTGGAGCGCGAGACTCTTCTTCATGCGCACCTCGACACCGCTGTAGTGGTCGCACACCGGGAGCGCCACGGCGCCGGCCTGTGCGCCGAGCAGCACATCGCGTGGGTGAGTGGAAAGTGCCGTCATGGGATGCTCATGCCTGACGTCGAGCGACGATGAACATCCGGGGAAAGGCCAGCAGCAGGCGCCCATCGGCGCGGGCCGGATAAGCCTGCGCGATGCGGCTTTCGTAAGTGGCCAGGTAGCTGGCCTTGAGTTCGGCCGTCAGCGGGTCGATGAACGGCTTCAGGCCGGTCGCACGCACCCACTCGACGATTGCCGCAGCGGATGCCATCGGGTGCTGATAGATGGTGTGCCAGACGTCGACCGATGCGGCATTGCGCGCCAGCAGGTCGTAGTAGCCGCCGAGCGGCAGAAGTTCGGTACGCAACTTGTCGGCGTCACCGATAGGTGCCTTCCACGGCGATTCGGATGCGACTTCGCGCATCACGCGGTGCGTCGGCTCGCTGCGGTTGTCCGGCATCTGGATCGCCAGAACACCGCCGGGCGCCAATGCGGAGAACAGGCGCGGGATCAGCGTGGCGTGGTCCGGCACCCACTGCAGCGATGCATTGGCGTAGATGAGATCGGGGGCGACATCGGGCGTCCATTGCGCGATGTCGCTGAGTTCGAAGCGCGCTGCCGACAGCCGCTCGCGCGCACTGACCAGCATGGCCTCGGAGTTGTCGGTTCCCAGCACCTGCGCTTGCGGAAAGCGCTGTGCCAGCAGCTCGGTGGAATTGCCAGGACCGCAGCCGAGATCGACCACATGGCCGGCCGCAGCAAGCGGAACGCGCGCCAGCAGTTCCTGTGCAGGACGCGTGCGCTCGTCCTCATAGCGGCGGTAGAGCGCAGGGTTCCAGTCGAGCATGGTCAAGAAAGTGAGATCCCGCACTCCCGCGTGTGCAGGAGCATCTGTCGCTGGAGAGCGGGATGAGGCACGCGGACCTTAGACGAGGTGGGCGACGCCGGCTTGCTCGTCGGTCAGTTCCTTGAGCGTCTTGTCGATGCGTTCCTGGCTGAACGCGTCGATTTCCAGGCCTTCGACGACCTTGTATTCGCCGTTCTCACAGGTGACGGGGAAACCGAACATCACGTCCTTCGGAATGCCGTACTGGCCGTCCGACGGAATGCCCATCGTGACCCACTTGCCGTTCGTGCCCAGTGCCCAGTCGCGCATGTGGTCGATGGCAGCGTTGGCAGCCGATGCGGCCGAAGACAGGCCGCGCGCTTCGATGATCGCGGCACCGCGCTTGCCGACGGTCGGCAGGAAGGTGTTGGCGTTCCATTCCTGATCGTTGATCATCTTCGCGACGCTTTCGCCGTTGATGGTCGCGAAGCGATAGTCGGCGTACATCGTGGGCGAGT
>CAIQMJ010000334.1 GCA_903872875.1 uncultured Variovorax sp. | reverse complement strand
TGCCGACCATCACTTGGCCGTGGCGCAGGGTCAGGCCGTGCCGGGCCGCGACCCGCACGAAGTCGTAGCAGCCCACGTCCGGCGCCTGGAAGCCCTGCGCCGGGCGGGCATCGTGGAGCGCGTGGCCGAGGGGCTATGGAAAGTGCCGGACGATCTGCCCGAGCGTGGCCGCCAGTACGACGCGCAGCGCCTAGGCGGTGTGGCCGTGGAGCTGAAATCGCACCTGCCGATTGAGCGGCAGGCCCGCGTGATAGGTGCCACCTGGCTCGACCAGCAACTGATCGGCGGCGGCTCGGGGCTGGGCGACCTGGGCTTTGGCGCAGACGCCAAGCAGGCGATGCAGCAACGCGCCGACTTCCTGGCCGAACTGGGGCTGGCCGAGCGACGCGGACAGCGCGCGATCCTGGCGCGCAACCTGCTGGGCACGCTGCGCAATCGGGAGCTGGCGCAGGCCGCCAAGGGCATTGCGGCCGAAACCGGCCTGGAACACCGGCCTGTGGGCGACGGTCAGCGCGTGGCCGGCATCTACCGGCGCAGCGTCATGCTCGCCAGTGGACGCTACGCGATGCTGGACGATGGCATGGGGTTCAGCCTGGTACCGTGGAAGCCCGTGATCGAGCAACGGCTGGGACAGCAGATTGCCGCAACGGTGCGCGGTGGTGGCGTGTCGTGGGAGATGGGGCGGCAGCGCGGGCTGTCAATCAGCTAGTGCTAACTCATGTATTTCGCTTTGTTTGCAAACCTCCGTCAATTCCGAGAGCGCGCAGTGCCAATGTGATTTCAACTCACGTATCGCGTTGTTTCCACGTTCAGTCAGAACAATTTCGATAACTCTGCGGTCATGCGTGCGATCCAAACGCTCTTGCGCCGTTCTTTGGATCATGCCCTTATTCTCAAGACGGTCTAATAGCCTAGTAACCGAGGCAGAATCGACTGCCAGGCTACGAGCCAAAGTGCTAGGCGTACATGCTGGAGTGACCGACATCTGGTGTAGCGCCATCACCTGCACAGCGGTCAAACCAAACGGAGCAGCCACGCGATTCAGCACTTGATTCCTTGCTGTGAAAAGCCGCGTGATGGCCGTAGAAAGCGCCATCACCCTAAGGGCAACGTCTGATTTCTCCGTGCCGGTTGCCCCATTCGGCATCATGATCGGGAGCGTCTACTGGGCGCTTCCTCACCGCAACCATAGGCACGCATGAATGTCACCACGGCTGCGTTCGCCCACTGGTCAATCTGCGCCGAGGAAGGTGCGGCATCCGGATGAGTCAGGCACTGAAGCTGGGGTTCGCCGCGAACCAAGTTGATGAACAGGCTCGCGGCAGTGTCACGGCCAATTTCTCCAAGATCGACTTCGCCGGACGCTGCCGCTCTGGCCAGTTGTTCGGACACCATCGTCGTCATCACCTGCGGGCCGGCCAGATAGAACGTCCGTGCGAGCTGGGGAAAGCGTGGGCCTTCGGCGATCACGACGCGGAAGACAGCCAGCCCGCCCGGAGACAGCACGATGTTCAAGTAGGCCCGAGCCAACAGGGTCAACGTTTCTCGCAGCTTCCCCGGGCGGAACTCGATGCCCTGCACCGTGTTCGTGAACGCTGCACATTCGGCTTCGATTACCGCGGTGAAGAGTGCTTCCTTGTTCGCGTAGTGCGCGTAAACCGTGGACTTGGACACGCCAGCCTCGCGCTGGATCATGTCGGTTGTTGCCGCGCTGAACCCATGGGTCAGGAAGACGTTTCGCGCAGCGCGCAGAACGGTGAGAGCCTTGGCGTTCAGCTCGCCGCTGCTCGGCGGCGGGGCGGTCATGACTTGGTTGGTTCGTCGCATCTGCTTGGGTCGGAAGTTTTGACACGGTGGCCAGGATTCTATATAGTACCAAACCGCTCGGTACGCATCAACCTAACCATTCGTCTCACAGGCATCTGCACCTAAGCAGGTTTCTTGTGAGCCGTCGGCTTAACTTTTATCGTAAATCACACCGAGCGGTTCGGTACTATTCGCGCATTGGATAAACCTTCATGACGTCACAACCGCTGCTCTCACAACTGCTGCGACAAGCAGGCACGGCGCTCTGCACGATCTCACTGGTCGGCTGTGCGGTGGGTCCTGACTTCGTGAAACCCGACGACAGGCTTGCAGCCGTTCAACTGTCGCCCAGGGCGGATTACGCGCAGGCTCAGGAAACATCCGCTGCGAACTTCCCATCGTCATGGTGGACGCTGTTCAACGATGACGTGTTAGCGGATCTGCAAGCCCGTGCGCAGGCGGGCAACCTGAACCTGCAGATCGCTTCCGAGCGCATTGAGCAAAGCCGGGCGCAGTTGGGGATTGCTTCCTCGCTGCTGCTGCCCAGCGTGGGCGCATCGGCAGGCTATTCCCGCGAGGCCCTCAGCGAGCACGGCAAGTTTGCCGCGTTGGGTGCACCGACGAGCGCGAGCGATTTCTGGCAGTTGGGATTCGACGCCAGTTGGGAACTCGATCTGTGGGGCCGCGCGCGGCGATCGCGCGAAGGCGCCGCAGCCGCCTTCGAGGCCACTGTGTATGAGCGCGAGGCGGCACGGGTGGCCTTGTCCGCCGAAGTGGCCCGCACCTACCTCCAATTGCGAGGAACGCAGGCGCAACTGGACATCACCCGGCAGAACCTGGAGGTCGCCGATCGCACCCTGCGCCTTGCCGAAAGCCGTGAGCGCAACGGTGTCGCCACGCGCTTTGAAACCGCTTCGGCGCGCGCGCAACTGGCAACGGTGGAGGCGCTGGTGCCAGAACTGGTCCAGCGCCGCAACACGCTGATGAACGCCTTGGCACTGCTGCAGGGGGAGGAGCCGCGCGCCCTCGATGCGCAGTTGCTTGAGGCGATGCCCTTGCCTTCGCTTCCTTCCAATGTGCCGGTGGGCCTGCCCTCCGAATTGGCGCACAGGCGGCCGGACATACAGCGCGCCGAAG
>CAIQMJ010000333.1 GCA_903872875.1 uncultured Variovorax sp. | reverse complement strand
TTACAACGCAGCCGGGACACCGAAGGCCGTCAAGATTCCTAAGGTTGCGTTCGCGAGTCTCGGCTGCCCCGAGCGATACCAGATATATAACGATACTGTGATCCAAGTCGTTGATTCTTAAGGAGTGACGATGGAAGGTTTGGATGCCACGATGATCGAAGCATTCGAGCGCAATCGAAAGTACGCTGGATTTTTTGAGTGGTCCCCTGACCGCGATCTTGCCGAGTACGGCGTGGTCGAATCCCTCGCAAAGTCGCTCAGCACGCGCGGCGAACTCTTCTTCTCGGACCTGAAAATTCGTGGCCGTGGAAACGATCCACCGGACCTTGAGGCGGTCGACGCCGAAGGCCGCCGCGTCGCCATCGAAGTCACTGAACTGGTCGATGGCAAGGTTGCGCATGCTCATCATGTCGGTCGAACCTCCGAGGTCGCGGAGTGGAAGCGCGATGACTTCATCGTTGGGCTGGGGCGTAGGCTGAAGGCAAAGGACGCGCGCTTCGGTCACCTGAAAGGTGGGCCGTACCCCGGTGGCTTTGTCGTTGTGGTGTTTACAGACGAGACGTTCTTGACGTGGCTCGCCGTTGAGCATCACCTGAAAGGGCAGACATTCGACGGGCTGCCGAACATCTGCCGGGCGTTCCTCCTGCTCTCGTATTTCCCCGGTAAGGGCTACCCGTGCTTTGAGTTGAAGGTCTCATGATGGACTTGCTGGAAGAAGCATTGCAGGACAAGTTGCCCGAAGTGGCCGTGTCTTTCTTCGTGGTTTTTTCGCGGTTTGAATGCGCAATGAAGCGGAGTGGAACCTATGCGAAAGGTGACGACAAGGGAGTGGAGGCGGACTGGGATAGGTTGGCGGGCGATATGGGCAAGGCATTTTTTGACCAAGCTGTCGCGGCGGGCGTTGCCCCCGTCCTGATCGGAGCGCCGCCAAAAAAGCAAGTGAAGTCGGCAGACGGCACTCTGGGTTGGCGCAACATGGGTGCGGTCAAGAATGTCGAAGATCTGTTTCTTGCCATCAGGCGTGCGCGCAACAACTTGATCCACGGCGGCAAGTATCAGGACGACGGCTCGGGTCACCCGAACTTGGTTGATGGCGCGGAGCGCAGCGATGCTTTGCTACGGCAATCGATGGCCATCATGCGGGCGGTACTTGAGTCTCGGCCCGATTTGAGGGATGGGTACTTCAAATACTGATTTGACTAATGGACAACAGCAGAGACTTCCGCGAGATTGCCCATTCGGGCGGACAGATCATATACACGTTCGAGCCTAACGAATCTGGCGGCCACTCGCTTTCGCTTCGCGTGGTGTCCAGCAGGCCGAACGCGATGGCGATGGTCGGTATTTACGCACTACCGCCCGGAGTTCCTGTTGCGGTGATGCCCATTGGTGGGATGTTTGAGCCCATCCCGCAGCCGCCCCTTCCCAACTGCCTCCCGATCATGATCCAGTCGGACAGTGAGGGGTGCTTCGGACATAAGTGCCCGGCATGCGGCAATTATTGGCGCAGCGGCCCGTGGCCGAACCTGTGCCCGTATTGCGCCACTCGCGCTCCTGAAATTCACTTTTTGTCAGGCGCACAGCGTCAATACATCGAGCACTGCATATCCATGTTGCACGACGCGATGACTGAGGACGCCGGCTCGGTGACCATAGACATGGACGCCGTTGCTGATGCAACTTTCAGTACCGCTGAAAGGCCAGCGTTCTATGTGTCCGATGAGAGCCAACAGCGCAAATTTACGTGTGGCTCGTGCGATGAGTTCAATGACATCCTAGGCAGGTTTGGCTACTGCTCTCGATGCGGCACTCGCAGCGACCTCGCCGATTTCGAGGGGCGATCCATCGTTGAAATTAGAGAGCGCCTGAAAGCAGGCGGCGCGCCTGACAGCGCGGTACGTGACGCCGTAGCTGCGTTTGACTCGTTCATCGCGCAGTACGGCAAGCAACTCGCCGAGCTTGTGCCCATGACGAAGCAGCGAAAGGCCCGCCTGACCGGCAGGGCATTTCACGACCTCAAGAAGGTTCGGTCAACTTTCTCAGACTGGTTTGACATCGACATTTGCCGAGGCATGCCGGACGCAGAAATCAACAGGACTCAGGTAATGTTTCAACGCCGCCACCTGTATGAGCACAACGGCGGCGAGGTCGATCAGCACTACCTTGACGAGAGCGGTGACACGACCGTCAAGTTGAAGCAAGTGATCCACGAGAGCGCGGAGTCCTCTCATGCATTGTTGGGGTCGCTCATCAAGATGGCAAAGAACGTCCACGCTGGATTTCATGAATTGATCCCTCCATTGGAAGGGCCGATCAAGGCGCATGCCGACCAGACCGCGCACCGTCGTCAGTTGGCGGCAGGTATGAGAAACAACTGATCCAGTTGGCTTCATTTCACGGCCCTAAGACAGTCAACGTACCAAGAGTGCGGTTTTGCCGGGATACTAATCACGAGACTTCAATAGGAGTGAGCTATGCCAGATGAGGTTGTTACCGCCGCTGCCATTGCCGGCAGCCTTTCGTTTGCTGCCGGAAAGGTATTTGGGCCGATGCTCGACGAGATTGGCAAGGACCTTAGCCAAGCCTACGCGGCCGGAGTGAAGTCCATCGTTGAGAAGGCGGCTCGGAAGATTCGCAAGCCAGGCGAGGATCAGAAGCCGAACCTGCGAGTGGCCCGGGATGTGATCTGGAATGGCGGAATCACATCGGAAGAAATTTGCGCTGAGTATTTTGCTGGGGTGCTCGCCGCTTCGACGACTGAAGACGGAAAAGATGATTCCGTGCTGCACTACCTCGACGTCATCAAGTCAATGTCGACGAGGCAACTCGCGCTTCACTACTGGACCTATAAGGCGCTGTTTCTCTTGCTCCAGAAGAAGACCGAGGCGGACCGGAATGCGTTGACTCTGGGCATTCAGACGCAGGTGGAAGAGCTCAGTGTATGTGCCGCTCGCCCATATCTCGATAGCCTGAACAT
>CAIQMJ010000332.1 GCA_903872875.1 uncultured Variovorax sp. | reverse complement strand
TGCGGCAGTTGGGCCTTGCGGTCGACTGGTTCGGCGACGGTGCCCAGGCCGACTCGGCCCTCTCCGGCGCCGCATTCGATGCGGTGGTGCTCGATCTCGGCCTCCCGCGCGGCGACGGCATGGTGTGGCTGCGACGCTGGCGAGAACGGGGGCTCAAGCTTCCGCTGCTGATCCTCACCGCGCGCGACGGCGTCGAGCAGCGCATTGCAGGGCTCGACGCCGGCGCGGACGACTACCTTGTCAAGCCCATCACCATCGATGAACTCGCTGCACGACTGAGGGCGTTGGTCCGCCGCGCGGCGGGCCAGGCGCAGGCCTCCTGGCAACACGGCGCGCTGGAATACGACCCAGCCGCCAAGCTGGTGCGCTGGAAGGGTGCGCAGGTCGACCTGACCGGGCGCGAACTGGCATTGCTCGAGGCGCTTCTGAGCCAGTCCCAGCGCGTGCTGTCGAAGGCGCATCTGCTGGAGAAGCTCTACGACTGGAGCGGCGTCGAGCCGGAGAGCAACGCGCTGGAGGTCCACATCCATCACCTGCGGCGCAAGATCGACCCCAACATCGTTCGCACCGTGCGAGGCGTGGGCTATGCCATCGGCTCGGGCGAGGTGGACACGTGAGCCTTCAGCGGCGGCTGCTGCTGTATCTGCTCGTCTGCGCGCCGCTCGTGTGGGGTGTGGCATTGTTCTTTTCCGTCAGCCGAGCACGCCATGAGGTCAACGAGCTCTTCGATGCCCAGCTGATCCGCTTCGCGCGCCAGGTGCAGGTGACCCTGAGCCCCGGCCTTCTCTCGAAAGCCGCGCCGCTGCCGCCCACGCCGAACGAGGGAACTGCCGAGGCCGGCGATGCGGACGTTCGCGATCTCGCGATTGCCGTGTGGGACCGGTCCGGGCAGTTGACGCTTTCCGACCGGGAAGGCGTCCAGTTGCCTTATAAGCCCGACCGCAGCGGCTTTCTCAACGAAAACGTCGGCGGCATTCCATGGCGCATCTACTACCTCCAATCCTTCGACGGACGTTGGCTGGTGGCATCGGGCCAGCGAGCCTACGAGCGCGACGAGTTGGTTTACGGCATCACCGTGACACAGGTGGTGCCCTGGCTTCTCGTGCTTCCGGTGCTGCTTGCCGTCATGGCCTGGGCGGTGCGCCGCGCCCTGTTGCCCATGGCCGAGTTGACCCACGAACTGCAGGCACGGCCGGCAAGCGATCTGCAACCCATCGCCGAAGACCGCGCGCCGGCGGAACTCAAACCGCTTCTGGGCGCAATGAACGGCCTCTTCGCACGGATCGAGGAACTTCTGGTACGCGAGCGGCGCTTCACTGCCGACGCCGCGCACGAACTGCGCACGCCGCTGGCCGTATTGCGGGCGCAATGGGATGTAGTGCGCCGCTCCAGCAGCCCCGTCGACCGCGCCGCGGCGGAAGAAAAACTCGGCGCCGGGCTCGACCGGATGGGCCGGCTGGTGACGCAGATGCTGGCACTGTCGCGTGTCGAATCGGGGACGATACCGGCCTTCGACGAAGTGAGATGGATCCCGGTTGTCGAGCAGGCCATGAGCGACTGCCTGGCACTGGCCGAACGGCGCCGGATCGACTTGGGTTGCGAGTGGCCTCCGTCGGGTCAGCATCCCATGCCGCTGATGGGCGACGAAAACCTGCTCACCGTCCTGCTGCGCAACCTGCTGGACAACGCAGTGCGCTATGCACCCGAAGGCACCGCAGTCACCTTGCGGATCTCGCTGGACGAGATCGAAGTGAGCAATCAGGGGCCACCGCTCACTGCAGAGCAACTGGCGCGTCTCGGCGAACGCTTCTATCGGCCCGACGGACAGCAGGAAGGCGGCAGCGGCCTGGGCGTATCGATCGTGCGGCGCATTGCCCAATTGCATGGACTGGAACTGCGCTTCGGCACCCTCGCTGACGGCTCCGGCGTCAGCGCCCTGCTTCGATTCGACACCGCGCATCGCTGATGCAGAGCACCACGGCGCTGGCGCCGGTTACTTCGCCTTGGCCTTCTCCAGCAACTCTCTCGCCTCCTCACGCCGGCCGGTGTCGGCGATTTGCCGACCCGGTCTCGATGGCGCCTGAAGCGCGCGTTCCAGATAGGCCATTGCCTGCTGCGGTTGCTTGGTCTCCATCAGATATTCGCCATAGAAGAAGTTGGGGTCGATGCCCTTCGGATTGAGTGAAAGCGCCTTGAGCAGCAACTCCTTCGCCTTGCCCTTGTCGCCGAAGCCGACGGGCCAGCCCGGTACCTTGTAATAGAGAACACCGAGGCTGTTGTATGCGGCGCCTTCGAGCACGCTGCCGTCGATGGCGATCGCGGATTCGTACAGCGCCTTGGCCTGCTTGACCAGGCCCAGCGCGCCGAGCCCGCCTTTCTCGCCAGCCCGGGAACTCACGATGATGCCTTCCCAGACCAGCGGCTCTGGCCGGCCCGCGAAGGTCTCGCTGACCTTGTGCGCTTTGACCGAAAGTGCCTCGAAGCCCTTTTCGCGATCGACGGCGGCGCTCTGGTAGCGGATCGTTTCCCAATCGTGCTGCAGTTCGGCCACGGCCTCTCCGACACCCGTGCCCTGGGCATGCGAGATCGGCATTGCGATTGCCGCCAGGCCTGCGATCAGGCCCGCCATCAGCCATCGGCGCGGCATCAGGTCAGGAAAGCGTTCTGTGCGAGTCATCTCATTCTTTCTGTTTGAAGTTCACTGCACGCTGTGCATCAACGAGTGGCTGTCGGCTTCGGTCGCAGGTGGCGGCTGCCCCCCGCAGTCAGGGGACAGCGGCGCCGGAATCGTCAGTGCAGGCAGGCTCCGGCGATGCGGGGCGAAGGCCCCGTCCAGCAGCGACGGCGCCAATCCGTTGAGGCGCACCGCCAGGCTTTCCGGAAAGCCAAGGAAGCGTTCAGCCGCACCACTCTCCAGGAGCTTGACGAGCGCCTGTGCAGCGACTTCCGGGTTGTCCACTGCGGTACCCGTCGCCTTGTTGTACCCGTCGACCGCCTCGCTGTTGAACTGGGTCCGCGTGCTTCTCGGGCCGAGGTACTGAACGCCGACACGGGTGTCGCCCAGCTCGCGCCGCAGTGCCTCCGAGAAGCCGCGCAGACCGAACTTGCTCGCGCTGTAGACGCTGTATCCGGGCAGGCCGAGGCGTCCGAGCACGGAACCGATGAACATGACACGCGCCTGCGGCAGCGTGCGCAGGTGCGGCATGAGCGCCTGGGTCAACAGCATGGGCACGAACAGGTTCAGATGAAGCACCTGAGCCATCTCGTTCGTGTCGAGCGATTCGAGCCTGCCGAAGCCCGGAACGCCGGCGCCATGGATCAGCACATTGCAGCCCCAACCCGATGCCACTTCGACGATACCGTTGAGGCTGGTGGTTCGCGTGAGGTCGGCGGCGTACCACTCGATGGTGGCTGGCGTAGTGCCATTGGCATCGCGCGCAAGCGCCCGCGCCTGTGCCGCCAGCCTCGCCGGCGATCGCCCCATCAGCATCACCGAAGCGCCCGCGGCCACCAAGGCAGCAGCAGCGGCCTGCCCGATGCCACCGCTCGCGCCAGTCAGCAGGACGCGTGCGTCCTTGGCCTTCATGCTGCTTCCGCCTGCCGAGGCAGAGAGATCGCGGCTTCTCCCTTCGGCAGCGGAAGGCTGCGGAAGACGTCACCGTAGAGACGATAGAAAGCACGCGCCGCATGAACGATGTCGGCCTGGTCGGCGAGCGATTCGATCTGGTTCATCAACAACTCGAAATGGGCCGTGTGCTCCTTGTCCAGCGTGCCGTGCGAACGCAGATAGCTGAACCCGGCATCGGGCAGGCCGAGCGGCTTCTGGATCTGGTCGGCGGCCATCAGCGCCAACGACACGCTCGTGCCTTCGAGCACATGGACCATGCCGAAGAAGCCCAGCGGATTTCGTCGAGCGATCGTGTCGTAGGCATACGCGACCATCACCTCGGTCGCATGGCCGGCCGCGCCATCGCGCACCGCGTCCGCGTCGCCTCCGCAGGCATGGATGTCATCGAGGATCCACAGATCATGGCCCTGCTCCTCTTCGATGTATTCATCCAGCGGCCCTTCGAGCCACAGGTTGGACTGCGGCAACGCCGCCTTGCATGCATGCAGCAGCGGCACCGTGTGATGTACGTGGTGATAGGCCTCCCGCAGGAATGCCAGGTAGCTGGGCAGCGACACCTCGCCGCGCAGGCAACCCTGAATGATGGGCGTGCCCAGCAGATCCATGCGGGCATCGGTGGTCCGTGCGACCAGTCGTTCGTAGAAATTCATGAAAGCTCCAGGGGTCAAGCAGTGGTGTGCGGCGCCTTTGCGAGGCCGTCCGCATGCAGTTGAAGGATGGTCGCGCGCTGGGGGCGGCCGTTGGTCGTGCTCATGCCGGACGCCGCGTTGAAGTCCGCCCGCCCCCGAAGCCAGCGGGCGATGCGTGCGTAGTCCGGCAGCGTGCCGTTCGCAGCATCGACGGCAGCCTGCAGCGCAGCATCGGACGCGTCGGCGCGCACGGGCCAGAGCACGGCGCTCAATGCGGGCTCGCCGTCGCCGAAGACAACGGCCTGCGCGATCACGCTTTCGCTGCGCAATGCGGTTTCGACCCATTCGGGCGAGACATTGCGTCCGAAGGCGGTGATCAGGACATGCTTCTTTCTGCCTTTGATGTGCAGGAAGCCGTCGCGATCGAGTTCACCGAGATCGCCGGTCGGCCACCACGACGGCGGCACCTGCGCGCTACCCAGATAGCCGCTGAACAGGCTGCCTGCAACCTCGACCTCGCCGTCGCCGGCAATGCGCAGCTGCGCATGCGGGAGCACGCGGCCGGCACTGCCTGGGCGGTCGGCGCCAGGCAGGTTCAGTGTCTGCACCGATGCGCCTTCCGACAGCCCGTAGCCTTCGTACGCCGGAATGCCGACGGCATGTGCCGCCTGCAGCAGCTTCCAGCCCACGGCGGCACCGCCGACGGCCACCATGCGCAGCGACGCAGGCACGCGCTGGCCGCTCTGCATCACATAGCCGACCCACGCGCGCAGCATCTGGGGCAGGAGGATGAGGCTGTGCGGCTGTTCCGCCGCGACGAGCGCGTGGAATCGAGCTGCATCGAAGCTCGACGAGCCCGTGAGGCCGACCTGTTCGAGCGGACGCACGATGCAGGTGGCGCCGCGCAGCAGTGGCGCCATGACGCCCGAGATGTTCTCGAGGAGCACCGCGAATGGCAACGCGCACAGATGACGACGGATGTCGAGCGGCCCCATGGCCGTGACCAACCCTTCGGCCACTTGTCGCATGGCGCCGTCCGACAGACACACGCCCTTCGGCGCGCCGGTCGTGCCCGAGGTGAATGTGATCTTGCTCGTTCCCGCCGGCATCGGAGGCGGCACGCCGGGCAAGCGAACGATCGCAAGAGATCGATGCGCGATCGTGCAGACGGAGGTGGGCGCGCCGGCCCAGTTGACCGCGAGCGATTCGGGTGTGAGCACCGTGTCCGCACCGGCGGCACGCAACGCGTGTCCGATCTGCTCGGGCGTGAAGAACACCGGCAACGGCACGTGGACGATACCTGCCTGGGCAGCGGCGAAGTCCGCGACGACCCAGGCAGGAGCGTTGTCCATCAGCGTTGCCAGGACGCGCGTGCCCTGCGCTGTGAAACGGGCGGCCAGCGCATCGACTTCGGCATGCAGTTCGTCGAAGCTCCATGTGCGCACGCCATCGTCCAGCGCTGCGGCCAAGCCTTCCGGGAGCCGCGTCATGGCGTGCCTTTCGACGCGCCCGAACGGCGCGCCATGTGTCGCAGCGCCTGGGTCAGATGGCCCGCCAGTACCACCGGTCGGTGGTCGTAGTAGGTGCCCCAGAGCGCGGCATCCGGGCCCAGGGCGGCGGGGTCTGCGGTTCCCAGCGCAAGCGGCGTCACGCCGATCCGGACAAAGAGATGGCGCAGTTCGGTGGTCATGGTGCCGACGACCCACTGAAATCCCTGGCTGGCCAGATACGGGCCCAGCAGCGAGATCAGCCGGCGGCCCTCGCCGGCACGGCTGCTTGCAAGGTTGCCGACCTCGACCACGCTGCCGCGCGGCGGCCGTCCATCCGTCTGGGAGCCGAGCAGCGCGTCCACCGAGGACGGAAGGTAGCGCTCCAGGAACAGTGGCGCTCCGGCTGCGCTGCGGTAACCGGCGGCCGCAACGATCTCGCCACGGTCCTGCAGGCTCACCAATACGGGGGCGAAGTGCTGCACGTCCGCGCCATAGCGCCGCGCGAAGACACTTCGGATGAACGTCTCGACCTGCGCGCGACGAGGCTCGCCTTCCGTGTGGACAGCCAGTTCGGGCCGAACGAACGCCGCTCCAACGGATGAAGACGGCGACACATCACCATCCTGAGGGGAAACAGCCATGAACATTCACTCTCCTTGTGGACCCACCGCAAACGGCGGGCGGACTCAAGGGGTGGATGGTGGCCAGTGACGATTAAGCTGGCATTAAGTGAAGAGATCGCAGTTGATCGCTTGCCTTCAGGCCGCATGCAGCGCCGACATGCGTCGGCGTCGCTCGATCAACTCGAAGATGCCCATGCCCGCCAGCATGGCCACGACGAAGACCATCGCCTTGGGCTCGCCCATGCCGAGCGCCACCAGTCCCGGCCCCGGGCAGAAGCCCGCCACACCCCAGCCGACGCCGAACAGCAGGCTGCCGGCCACGAG
>CAIQMJ010000331.1 GCA_903872875.1 uncultured Variovorax sp. | reverse complement strand
GCCAGCGTCTGCAGCAGGCCGTAGCCGGCCTCGCCCGTGCCGTTGCCCCAGGCGATCACGCTCACCGCGTACTCGTTCTTGGTCGCACGGCTCGAATACACCGACCAGGGCACCACCTCGACCTTGGTCTTCACGCCGATGCGGCTCCAGAACTGCGCCACGGCCTGCACCGTCTCGGGCGCCTGCGGATAGCGGTCGCCCGGCACATGGATCGCGATCTGGAAGCCCTGCGGAAAGCCGGCTTCGGCCAGCAGCTTCCTGGCCTGCTCGGCGCTGTAGGCGATGTCCTGGACGTCGGGGTTGTAGCCGAAGCTGCCCTTGGGCATCCACTGGTTGGCTTCGGTCACCGTGCCCTGCAGGATGCGGTCGACGATCGCCTTGCGGTTGATGGCCAGCGAGAGCGCCTGGCGCACCCGCACGTCGAGCAGCGGATTCTTGTCGAGCGGCTTGCCCGCGTTGTCGGTGATGAACTCGTTGGGACCGGCCTTGAAGGTCGGCTGCAGCAGCAGCACGCGCAGGCCGGGGTATGTGTAGACGCTGACCTTCGGGTCCTTGCGCAGCTTCTCGACGTCGGTCACCGCGACCTTGTCGATCACGTCCACGTCGCCGGCCAGCAGCGCCGCGGTGCGGGCCGCGCCGTTGTTGATGAAGCGGTAGTTGACCTTCTCCCACAGCGGCTTCGGGCCGTAGTAGCCGGGGTTGCGCTCGAACACCGTGCGGTCGCCCGGCACGTACGAGATGAACTTGTACGGCCCAGTGCCGACCACTGCGCGGCCGGCGTTGTAGTCCTCGGTCTTCGACTTCTCGCCTACGTGCTTGCTCACGATGTAGATCGATGCGATGTCCAGCGGCAGCATCGGGTTGGGCGTGTTGGTCTTGATGATCAGCGTCGCAGGGTCCTTGGCCGTGGCCGATTCGACGGTGCGCAGTGCGCCCGAGTACGAGGCCACGCTGCCCGGTACGTTGCGCGCGCGCTGGAACGAGAAGACCACGTCGTCGGCCGTGAACGGCGTGCCGTCCTGCCACTTGATGTCGGTGCGCAGCTTGAATTCCCAGGTCTTGTCGTCCAGCGTCTTCCAGCTCGCGGCCAGGCCCGGCTCGAGCTTGCCGCCGTCGCGCGAGTTGACGACCGAATCCCAGAAATGCAGCGCCAGCGAGCGGTCGCCCGCATGGTTGTTGAGCTCGGGATCGACCGAGGAGATCGGGTCGGCGAAGCCGATGGACAGCGTCTGGGCCGTGGCCGAAACGGCGGCGAGCGTGCCGCTGGCGAGCAGTGCGGCGGCGACGATGGGAAGCAGGCGGTTCATGAGGAATCCTTTCGGGGGAACGCGGTGAATCGATGAATTGGTGACATCAGCCCGGAGCGGCGTCGTACAGATGGCAAGCGGTTTCGTGGGCGATCGCGATGCCGCGCAGCCGCGGCACCTCGGTGCTGCAGCGCGGCATCGCGCGCGGACATCGCGGATGGAAATGGCAGCCGGACGGCGGCGCGATCGGGCTCGGTATCTCGCCGCGGATCGCGCTGAAGCTGGTGCGGCGCGCGTCGACGCTCGGGATTTCGGCCAGCAGCGCCTGCGTGTACGGATGCGCCGGCCGCGCGAACAGTTCGGCCACCGGCGCACTCTCGACGACGCGGCCGAGATACATCACGACCACCCGGTCG
>CAIQMJ010000330.1 GCA_903872875.1 uncultured Variovorax sp. | reverse complement strand
TGCATTGGGGATCCGCCTGGTTCTCTCGTGCCAGCCTTCGCAGTTGATCGACGATGTTCGAATACACGTGCAGGGCAATGAAGTCCCACGATCCGTCCATGAAGATATTGGCCTTGAATTCTTGAATGATCTGCCGGCTGATGTCCGCGCGTTCCACTTCATCATCGATGCCGCGGCTGTCCAGGAACTTGTCGATAAAAGGCTTCAGGCCGCGTCCCGAAAAAATCTCGTCAAGGAAGTACGTGTGCCTCACGGAATCCTTGACGAACTTTCCCATGCCGCCGAAGTGAGCCCACATGAGTTTCAGCTTGGCCGGTGGCATGTCGGCCGCATCTGTGCCCAGGGCTCGACGCACATCGAGTTCGAGCGGCGTTACGTCTCCCATTACCTGGCAACCGATCCGCTCCACCGCGATTTCCATCAGCTGCTCGGCCTCGCGATGCCTGGTCCCGGTGGCGGTGTGCGCGTCCGCATGAATGATGGGAGGCATGCCCCGATCCGAAAGTACTCTCAGCGCTGTCCTTGGCCCTTCGCCACCGACATCGGGCTCGCTCGGGTTCTTCTCGTTGATACCGCCTTCCTTATTGAGCGTGCCTTCACCTGAGGTAATGAACGCCGCTCCATATTGAGCCTGCAGCTTTTTAAGATCCTGATCAAGACTCCAGGAGTCGTTGGGGTCAAATCCAGTTGCAGAGAGAATGAGGGCCGTCTGCAATTGGGGAGGCAGGTTCTTCCACTGGTGATAGAGCGCGTGATCGGGATTGATATAGCTCAATTTCTCGTGTGTCACCGAATAGTATTTGGCTTCGTCACAGCAGTTCTGGACGCCTGACGGGATCCCTGCCAGGTTCGTGGCGAGTACGCCGTTTTCCAGCATCATCTCGTACATCTTCACGAGGTCGATGACCGTGTGGCTGTAGTTGGTCGGATGAAAATGCATGTCCTTCTTCAGGATCGGATTTGCCATCATCAGCTGCAGCGCCTCGTCCGCGCCAGCCGGGTATAGATGAGTGCTTGCCGCTGCAGAGATCATGCTTCGATACGCGATCGGCCAGCCTGAGACGTCACCTTTGTAAGCCCGTACCCAGTCATCGGCACCGACGTTGCCAGCTTGGGTGTCGGGAAGCCATTGGCGCAGAGCCTTCTGCAATTGGTGCAGCGTGCCCTGTGTTTCCTGGTCGTCCGGTACGAGTCGCGCAACGGCGTCGTCCAGGGTCTCGAGCGTTACTTCGCCCGAGTCCAATTGCTGCGTCAGCTCTTGCTTGAGCTGACTCTGCAACAAGAAGGAATCGTCCTCATCTTGATGAACTTGAAGCAGCTGCGTCACCAGGCCGTCGGCGCGCTGCTGCTGCGCGGGTGTCGTCGGAGTACCACGAAGTGTCTGAAGCAGAAAGAGCGCCGAGATCTGATCGTGTCCGATCGCGCCGGGCGGACGTGAAGCCAGCCATTGCTCGAATTTGCTCGCCAGGTTTCGTCGCACGTCCGGCTGCAGATTGGCGAGCGACGCGATCACCTGCTGCGGCGGCTCGTGCGAGACGAGTCGAGCTACCTGCGAATGGGCAGGTGCCGTGTTGGTCAGGCCGATGGTCTTGTAGATGGTGTCCAGCCCGTTGGCCTGATGCTTCGTGCGGCCAGCCAGCGACAAGGGAAGAACTGCCTGGGTCAGTTGCGCCGAGAAGCTGTCGAGATCGAATTCGGCGCCCATGCTGGCGTCGCTCATGGCTATCTGCAGCGCCTGATGCGGAAGTTCCCGTACCAGCTTGGTCAGATTGTTCTGGGTGCGGACGAGGTCATGTGGCATGACGCCCTGCGCGATGCCTTCCTGCAGTTGATGCAGCACATGGCGGACGACGTTGAGCTGCCCAAGCAGGGTGGTCCGTGCACGCTCCGCGGCTTGGCGGGCGTCGTTGTGCGGGGTCGCGACTGGAATGTTCTGCACATTCCGGATGACCCCATCGACTTCCTGCAGCGCCTGTGCCGCGATCGCAGTGGTTACCGGCAGGTCGTTGATCACATGTGCAATGCCGGTCTGATGTATCTGAACCGTGTTTTGGCGAAGCATCGTGTCGAGCATTTGCTCATAGGCCAGAAGATGACATTGCCGGAGGTCCTTGACTGCGAGTTTGGACGCACCGATGTCGAAGTGGTTTGCGTTTCCTGCGGGATGACGGCATGTGTGTTGATACAGCATGCGCAAGGCCGTCGTCAGGAGAAGATAGCCGGCGAATGGCACGAGCGTCGTCAGTCCTGGTGACAGCATCAATTCGCGGTTCGTCGGATGGCCGTTCTGCACGGTGCCACCGGTTCCCAAGGTCCCGTTCGTCCCATTGCCGTCTGCTACGAAGTCCGTGCCGCCCCCGATTCCTCCGAGTTCGAGCAAGGTACTGAAGACCGCCGCCGCAGCAGCGCCGAGCAGTCCCGAGCCGATGGTCGCCGTACTGTTCAAGGCGACGCTGCGCTTCTCCTGGTTGTCCAGCAGTTGCTTCTGTTCAGGTTGCTGCTTCAGCAACACACCGGGCCTGATGGTCCTGGAGCGACCGACATCGCCCAGGTCGTAGGCGTGAGGAACTCCGTTGGCCTTCAGCGTGGCGAATGCCGCCGCGAAGAGGACGGCCTGCAACACGGTGTGCGTCATTGCGGCGGCGGTCAAGCTGGTCAGCGCTCCTGCTGCAAATTGAGTTCCCTTGTCTGGATTGGGCGACATCGAGTTGCGAATGAGCTGCTCGAGGAATGCCCGACAAATGGCATAGCCGGAGAGATAGGCAAGGTTGTTCGCCGCGTTGCCGATCTGTGAGCGCACGGGGCTGAATGGCGCGCGTCCATCGCCGGCAATCCCGAATTCGT
>CAIQMJ010000329.1 GCA_903872875.1 uncultured Variovorax sp. | reverse complement strand
GGTTGTAGACGTTGCTGCCGATGTACTTCTCGTTGATCAAAACCTCATGCACTGTCGCACGCGTCCAGTCGCGGCCGAGCTCCGTCTTGATGGCCATGGAATTGAGTCGACGCGCGATCGCGGATTCGACCAGTCCATCGTCGATAAACCAAGTGTAGATTTGGCGGATCACTTCCACTTCTTCAGCCGGCCCGGGCCGCAGGATGACCCGATCGGTCTGCAGGCTCTTCTGTTCACCCCGCTCCAACGTGGATTTCATCGAGCCAAGCTGATCGACCAGCACGCGACGCAACCCGAATCCAGCAGGCCCGCCCTGACGGTAGCCCAGCTCGATCAGCCGACACTGCCCCGCGAACACCTTGGTCGACAGCTCCCTGCTGTACTCGCCCGCCATTGCACGCTTCCCGCCCTTGACGATCGTGGACACGGGGGATCCGTCGTTCTCGAACTGCTCCGCGCAGTAGGCCACCTGGATGCCGGCCCTGCGGCAGATGTACTCGTAGTAGGCACTCTCGTCGGCATCCTGGAAGCGGCCCCACCGGCTGACGTCGTACACAAGGATCACCGTGAATGGTGCTTGGCCGGTCTGCACGTCCTGCAAGAGCTGCTGCAATGCCCGGCGACCGTCGATTCTCAGGCCACTTTTGCCCTCGTCGGCATACGTGCGCACGATCTCGATGTTCCTGTGCGCAGCGTACTCACGAATCTTTTCGTTCTGATTCAGCGTCGAGTACTGCTGATGCTCAGTCGACATGCGCACGTACTCTGCGGCGCGGAGCTTGGGTGCCTCGGAGGTGGGGTGGTCTGCACTGGCTTCGAGATCCATGGCGTTCGTCCAATCGGTTCGACGTGCGCGGGCGGCAACATCGCCAGCCCTGGTATGGCTTGCATTGAACTTATCAGCCAGCGTTGCGCCTTGCGATCACATCCTCTCTTTGCAATTCGCGAGCGTGTCAGGGTGAGCCCGAGGACCCCACGGCCAGAGTGAGGCGAACCGTCCAGACACCCATCTTTGCAACGCCAGCCGAATCAAGCAAAGTCAGCGTGTACAGACCATCCTGAAACGGTATCGCAGCTGCCGACGCGTCCATCTTTGCAACTGGCGACATCGCGCCCTGATCGTTTCGCGTTCGCTGCTTGAGGCGGTTGGTTGCAACGTAGGCCGGGTGATCGGCACGGTACGTCCTCCAGTAGTCTGGATTCCGGCCATTCCAAGCGCGCTGAGCTTGAAGCTGGTTCTCGAGGTAATCGGGATCGCTGATGCGTTTGGCCTTTTGCCATAACCTGCGCCGCTCTCGCTGGCAGTCTGGCTCGGGACAGTAGGTCTGATGTGGCGACTGTGAACGAGGAACGAAAGGCTTGGCGCAGGCTGTGCACCATCTGCTTTCCATGGCGTTCTCCTCTTCTCATTTTGAGCTCCGCGGCGCGAAGCGGGCACACGACCCGAAGACAGAGACCCCAGGACCTCATGCGATGGCGGGCAGCGATGCTGGCCTATGTCATGGCTTCGTGGTGAGGGTCACACCCTGGCGGTAATGCGGTTCTGGGGGGCAGTGGCGCAGCATACGCCGCCCCAAACGCGTGATCCGCTTCACTTTGGCAGCCGGATGAACCCACCCGTCTAAGGTCGGCTCCGCCGCCACAACTTCGGCCTCAACGTGGCCCCTCATGACGAGAATCTGGATTGCATCGACTCCATCGCCGCCCTTTACGACAACGGGCAGCGCCGCGCATCGGTCCCGCGGCGCGCCTCTGCGCACGAGATCTTCGCGAGAGCCCTCATCGAAGAGGACGCAGAAGCCACGGACCGCTGCGCGTCAGCCGGCGAGTCGAAATGCGCCCGCCATGCGCTCCTGCTCCCCGGCACTGATCTTGAGGCTGGCGGCCCCGACACGCCATTGCCTCACCACGACCTGGCTGCGTACGATGATCTCATCGGCCTCGCGCTTCCGGACGCGGAAGTACGGCGCCAAGGCACAGCCCAATTGCAGGTTGCGTTGCGACGCGCCGGCCCGGTTGTTCTCAGTTGTCAGCGAGTCCTCTTAGGCCCCTTTAGACGTTGGCCGGAGCATTTGCTGAACGAGGGGATGCATCACCTTGCGCTCCGTGCTGATGGCGTAGTAGTGCTCCTGCACGCCGTCACAAGCGCCGATCAGCCTGACCTGGCTTCGCTTGAGCAATGCGTCTTCGACGGTCATAGCGGCTGGGAAAATGCCCAGGCCGGTACTGCCGAAGGTTTCCAGCAAGGCACTGTCTTCGATCTCGCCGACCACCTTTGGCCGCAACCCCTTCTGATACAGCCACCGGTCCAGCTGTCCGCGAACGACCGAGTGCGAGGTGGGCAGCAACACCGGTACGTCTTGCATCGACATCGGGAATCCTTCATGGGCGACGGCCCACCACTCTTCCGAGCCATACCAGCCGATGTCCGATGTTCCCAGCGAGTGGCTGTGAACCCTGAGCTGCGCATTCGACGGGGCTGGGTGGTCTGTCAGCACCACGTCCAGTTTGTGCAAGACCAGGTCTGCCAGCAGGTCGGCCATCTCGCCATCGTCGCAGACCAGACGCAGGTGAGGCACGCCCAAAACGGGTTGCAGCAAACGCTGTACTTCGAGTTTGGGCAATCCATCGGCAATGCCTACGGCCAGGCGCGCTGCCGGCGCCTGGGCAGCGGCGAGAACCTGTTCGGGCAGCGCTTGTGACAGCTGAAAGATCTGTTCGGCCTGCTGCATGGCGATGGTCCCGGCTTCCGTCAGTGCCAAACCGCGGCCGGCGGGCTTCAAGAGCTGGCAGCCCAGGTCTCGCTCCAGTTCACGCACCTGTGCGCTGACAGTCTGCACCGCCATGTCGAGCGTCTCGGCGGCGCGCGACATGCTGCCTTCCTTGGCGACCACCCAGAAATAGTACAGGTGGCGATGGTTGAACGTTTGGCTCATCTTCTGGTTTTATTGGAAATAGGTTCCCATATCCTCTTCTTTTTTCGATCAATCACAAGCCTTAAGTTTGGGTCTCGACCGAAACCGGTCTCTTTCGTGACTCAAGGACAACAAACACCATGCGCACTTCTTCCTATATTCGTTCCACTGCCGCTGCTGTGTTGGCTGTGACCGCCGTGTCTCTGGCGATCCCCTCGGTGGCGCACGCCAAACGCCTGGGCGGAGGCAAGTCGGCAACGTCGAGCTTCAGCAGGGCGCCTGCCAAGCCGGCTCCGACTGCTGCCCAAAACCCGATTGCACCGGCTGCGCCGGCTGCGACAGCCGGAGCACCTGCCGCCCCGGCGGCCACAGCGGCATCGCGCCCAGGCATGGGATCGACTCTGGGCGCTGCCGTCGTGGGCGGTGTCGTCGGCTCCATGGCCGGCAGCGCATTGGCCGGCGGCATGTCCTCGAACAAGGACGCGGCCAATGCCAAGCAGGCTGAAGCGACGGCAGCAGAAAAGGAAGCTCAGGAACTGCAGCAAAAGGCCGATGCGGCCAAGGCGAAGGCCGAAGCGGCCCGCGCTGCTGCCAAGTAAGAGCGCCGATATCCGAATTCAACCGAACTCAACCAGGGGACATCCATGAACGAGAACATTCAGACCCACTACGGCCGGTCGCCCGCGGCCGTCGGCGCCGGACGCAACGAAGTCCTGCGCAACACCTATTGGCTGCTGGCCCTCTCCATGGTGCCGACGGTATTGGGGGCCTGGATGGGCGTAGCCGCTGGGCTGGCCACGGCCATGTCGCCCGGCATCGGCTTGATGATCTTTCTGGGTGGCGCCTTCGGCTTCATGTTCGCCATCGAGAAAACCAAGCACTCCGCAGCCGGCGTATTCGTGCTGTTGGCATTCACCTTCTTCATGGGGCTGATGCTTTCGCGCCTGGTCGGCAGCGTTCTGGGCCTGAGCAACGGTGCCGAACTCATCATGATGGCGTTCGGGGGCACCGGCGCCGTGTTCCTCGGCATGGCGAGTCTGTCGTCCATCATCAAGCGCGACCTGTCGGCGATGGGTAAATGGCTCGTCATCGGGGCGCTGATGATCGTCGTGGTAGGTATTGCCAATGTCTTCGTGCAATCGGGCGCATTGATGATCACGATCTCGGTTCTGACGATCGGCGTCTTCACCGCCTTCATCCTGCATGACCTCAAACGCGTGAAGGATGGCTTGGAGACCAACTACATCACGGCAACACTGGGCGTCTACCTGAGCCTGTTCAACGTGTTCCAGGCGCTGCTGGCCCTGCTGGGCATCGGAGGACGCGAAGAATGACAATCCGAAGCCGGCGCTGTTCTGTGCCTGAGCCTTTTGGCCGCTTTTGTCGACGGCGACGCACTTGAGCGCGAGCGTGCCAAGATCGAACGGACTGCTAAGGGACTGTCCGGCAATGCAGGGCAGAACCTGTGCGGGTGTAACTCCGGAGGGCATGCCAAAAACCGCATTGGATCGAACGTGGACAGTGGACGCCGTGCCGCCAGCTTCGGCCGTCGGCCTCTCTGGTCACCTGGCATCGACGACTCGCGTCAGCGTCTCTTCAAGCTGTTGGCGATCTATCGACTGATTCGCGGGCGTGCGCTGCGCCAGGTTGTGCAGCTTGCGCCGCAAACCCGGCAGTTCTGCAGCATGCTCGAACCCGATCACGCCGAAATCTGGCTTCTGGCTCTCCACGGACCGCAGGAATGCGCAAGGCGGCTCGTACAGCCAAGCCACGATGCCACACGCGACAACGGGCGCTCGCGGCTCTCAAGCAAAGCCCCACCCAGATGGGCTCGGTCGTCATGCCCTTGGAATGAACCTCGAAGTCTCCGCGAAGTCCGCAGGCACGCGCGGCGCCAGCATCTTCCAGGCCAGCCTGGGACTGCATGTGAGGTACGCGAGAAAGGTTCTCCAGAGTCCCTCATTCGCGCATTCATCCGCCAGCAGCAGGCCCGCGTCGAAGAGATTGCGCGGGTGCTGCCGCGACAGCGCAGCTGCCAGCTTGCCGGCATAGACGTCGGCGAAGCTATGCCGGCCGCCGAGTCTCAACATCCAGCAAAAAAACTGCGCATTCAGAGGTAGCGAGATAAGGCTATGCGGCGAAGATCAAGGGCGACGAACATGCCTTGACAAGCTCGATTGAGTGCGTGAACTCCGCCAGCGCAACCATGGCCATCAAAAGTCCGGCCTCGTCAACAGCAGCAGCGAGCCGGCCCATGCATACCGAAAGGCATTTCGCCCGACGCACCATCGTAGTCTCATCGCCCTGCACGACAGCAGGTATGCGGGTTGGCGGACCCGCACAGGCCCTGCAGGAGCGCTTCAAGCGCTCCGCGCGCACGCGATAGCGGCTTTAAGCACACGCCAGCCTCGGCGCCGGCGACTGAGAAGGTGGTCTGGTGAGCAAGAACTGCGCGCCAACGAGAAGACGCACAAGCCGAGCTGCAAGCACGCCGCAGCAGAAGAATGCAGGCCCGAGGCTTACGCTTAGCTGCTCGAGGCGCTCGAACCTGGTTCGTTGCCAGCCTCACGTTGATGGCGCAAGGCCAGCACCGTGATCGCATCGCCCTCGCCAGCGTAGCGGTACAGCGCCACGTAGCCGCTGGCGCCGAAGTCGATCACCCACTCGCGGTATTCCGGCGGCAGGTCTTCCACAGACCGCCCCACCATCGGCTGCTGACGCAGCACCTGCACCGCGTTGATGATGGTCTCGCCGGCACGCCGCGCGGCGGCCGGGTTCTTCGGGCGCAGGAACTCGCGCAGCCGCTCCAGATCGCGCAACGCCGCTGGCGCGAATCTCACTTGTGGCATGCAGGCGCTGACTGCTCGTTGTCAGTGCCCCAAGTCTCCAGCCAGGCCATTACCTCGTTGCCCGAGACGTGCAGGCCGGTTTCCTCGTACTCTTGCCACGCGGCCACAGCGTCCTGGTGTAGGGCCTGGCGCTTTTCTTCGCGATCGACGTACTGGGCGATGGCCTCGCGCATCAGCCAGTGCGGCGCCCGGTGGCGCGCCGTGGCCAGACGTTTCAGTCGCCCCTTGAGCTCGGGATCGAGCTTCACGGGTGTCGGGCTGATAGCGGTATTCATGGGTAATACTCTACCAACGAAGCGTTGGCCAGCCAACGTCGATTCGCAAATGCCCTGCAGCAGGGCAGGCCCTTGAGCGCCTGGGCGTGGCTTGAGGGCTGATAGCTTCTTGCGCAGGGAGGACGGGAAATCATCGGTCATGATCACGAAACAGCCGCCTTGAAATTCGGATCGACTGCCTTCAGCGCTTCTGGCATTCTCAAGGCGATCGTATCAGCGTCTTCGCTGCGCCGCTGGGCTCGCGACGCCCTTGCTCCCACTGCTGCAATGTGCGCACAGAGACGCCAAGCAAGTCCGCAAAACCGGCTTGTGACAAGCCGGCATTCTCACGAGCCGCCACCACAGGTGTGTATACCTTGCGAGTCTTTCCAGCGCCCATTTCGCGCGCCGATTGAACGAGCAGAGCCTCGACGTTCTGCCCGTCTTCAAAGGCAGCCAACTCAGCATCACTCAGAGCTTTTTCGGCGACATCACGCAACTCCTTCAAGGTCTCGCCAGAGATCGAATCAAGGTTCGCTTTGGCGTAAATCAACAATACAACGACTTCGCCGCCACTTTTACCAGATTCGGCCCGGATCCAGCGCAGCTTCCGCACGTCCCCGATTTCCATACCGGTCGCCGCTACCTTCGCGGAGGAGCGGGATTGTCGTATTACTAGTACGACAATTGAGCTGGACGCACTTCATTGCCTTGATGCCGCTGAAAGATGCGCTCCAACGTCACTACTACGCGCAGAGGGCCAGGACCGAACGCTGGAGGGTGCGTACGCTGACCGGCGAGCGACAGCATCATGCCGTGGGCAGTGCGCTCGGCTCCTCCGCTGCGACTTGGAGCATCCAGTCTCGGAATGCTGATACGACCGCATCGCTCTCCCGTTCGGCGCTGAGAACCATCGTGTAGTCCGGCGCGCGCCAAGTCACCGCCGACAAAGGGCACACAAGACGCCCCGCGGCAAGGTCGCGCCGAATCAGCGGCAGTGAGGCCAGAGTCACACCCAGGGCTTCCACTGCCGCGGCCTGCTGCATGAAGACGTGCTCGAACTCCATTTGGCGCGCGGGTCGCACGCCTGGCATGCCGGCCTCGTGCAGCCACTGCGTCCAGGGGCCCGCGTGCTGCCTGAGTGCACCAGCGTATGGTGGCGAAGGTCGGCCACGCTGCGGATCGGCTGCTGGCGCAGCAAGGCCGGGCTGCACGCCGGCATTCGCACATCCGCCATGAGCATGCGCGGCGCGATTGCAAGGGCTCATGCCCCAGCCAATTGCATCGCCTTCATCGTTCTGACGAACCCCAGCACCTTCATGACCCGCTTGAGGTTGTAGGCCAGCACATGCAAGCTCATCTCGGTGCTCACATGCGCCAGAATCCTGGTCAGGAAGTGGGTTGATCCCATCCAGTGTTTCAGCGTACCGAACACTTGCTCCACGGTGCGTCGTCGCAAGGTCATGGCGTCGGGCTTGCGATCAAGGCGTTGCTGCACCCGATCAAGCACCGCTTCGTGCTCCCAGCGTCGGATTCGGCGGTAGCTGCTGGTCGTGCACTGGTCTCTCATGGCGCAACCAGGGCAAGCGCTGGACCAATAGACGTGCAGCTTGTTGTCGTTCTTCTCCAGCGTGCTGAACCTGTAGATCGCTCGTTCGCCCGCGGGGCATTGGTATTCGTCGTCCTTCGCGATGTAGACGAAGTCGGTCTTGTCGAAGCGACCCGCGGCCTTAGCGTTCGATGTCATCGGCTTGGGCACGAAGGCCGTGATGCCGTCGTCCTCACACTTCTGTTCATAACATCTTGTCAAAGACCGGGGGCATTCGACCGCCGCAACGACGACGCTGCGCCAGTGCATTGACCCTGGCAGAGAGAGAAAAGATATCGCGTGCTTTGATGATCGGTGAATCGATGCGTTCGGTGGCCGCCCGACTTGGCAGGGCGCCGTCGACCATCAGCCGCGAGATCAAGCGCAACGCAGGACAAGACGGCTACAGGCACTCGCTTAGCTTCGCTGGCATCCAAGTCGCTTGCCCTAGTCCCAATTTGGTACTAAAATCACTTCGATGCACATCGTCGCCCTGTCGAACATCAGCAACTACTACCAGCAGCCCGGCCGTGGCGATGCAGAAGGTGCGTTGAAGGCTTGGCTGGACGTGGCCCGACTGGCAAAGTGGACATGCCCCCAGGATGTGAAGGACCAGTACGGCAACTGCAGCCTCGTCGCGAACAACCGTGTGGTGTTCAACATCGCCGGCAAAAAGCATCGACTGATCGTTGCGTTCGCGTACAGGCAGCAGTGGGGTTTCGTCAAATTCATCGGGACCCATGCTGAATACGACCAGATCGACGCCGCGACCATCGACCAATTCAAGTAGAGGTGTGGCCTCTCTTTTCATTCATTGTCAAAAGGAGTGAGCATCATGGAAGTCAAAGCAATCCGCGACGAGGCGAGCTACTACGCTGCGCTGGCGCGCGTGTCTGCATTGATAGACCTCGACCCGGAACCGGATTCACCTGATGGCGAGGCCCTTGAAATCCTCGGAACTCTCGTCGAGGTCTATGAGGCGAAGCACTACCCGATCGCACCGCCCAACCCGATCGATGCCATCAAGTTCCACATGGAGCAGTCGAACATGAAGCCGGCTGACCTCGTGCCATACATCGGCCCGACGAACCGTGTCTACGAAGTCTTAGCCGGCAAGCGGCAGTTGACGATGGCGATGATCCGCCGCCTGCTTACGCTGGGCATCCCAGCGTCCTCGCTCGTCGGGCAACCGGAGCCTGTCGCAGCCTGAATGCGCCTGAGCGCCAATGGTGTTCATCCTGTTCGTGCTTGACGCGAGCAGCGCGGCCTCAGCCAAGACGCCGTCGCATTGGCTTCCGGCCTCGGCAAGCCGTTTGTCAGCTAGATCGAGAGCGGCAAGCGGGCCGGCACCATCGCGACGCTCAAAAAGCTCGCTGTGGCTCTTGACGTTCCCATGGGTGCACTGGCCACGCCCTGAATCGCCTCGACCTCGCAAAAGACAAGCGGCGGCCGCGGACGAACACGCGTCGAATGCCGCGGCTGCGGTGCTGATGCTGAAAAAGTGCAAGGGATGGCGTGACTCCTACGCGCAGTAAAGCGGCGCTGCGCAGGCCCAGAACGACTATGCTGTTCCATGGACCCACACCGCCCGCCGAGCCGAAGCTCCCAGGCTCCGTCAACTCCGCTGCCGAATAGGAAGTGGGAGACGTTTGCTAGGGATGTGGGCTCCAAGAGCGGGTCGGCTTGGGCAAGTATG
>CAIQMJ010000328.1 GCA_903872875.1 uncultured Variovorax sp. | reverse complement strand
TCGCGAGCATCGGCGGCATGGTGCGCCAGTACCAGGTGGTGCTCGACCCCGACCGCATGCGCGCGCTGGGCATCACGCAGTCGATGGTCGTGCAGGCGCTGCAAACGGCCAACCAGGCATCGGGCGGCTCGGTCGTCGAATTCGCCGAGGCCGAGTACATGGTGCGCTCGCGCGGCTACCTGCGTTCGCTGGACGACTTCCGTGCCATCCCGCTTTCCGTGACGGGCGCGACACCGGTGCTGCTGCGCGACGTGGCCACCGTTCAGATCGGCCCCGAGATGCGCCGCGGCATCGCCGAGCTGGACGGCGAAGGCGAAGTGGCAGGCGGCGTCATCGTCATGCGCTCGGGCAAGAACGCCCGCACGACCATCGAGGCCGTCAAGGCGAAGCTCGACACGCTCAAGTCCAGCCTTCCGCCGGGCGTCGAGATCGTGCCCACCTACGACCGGTCGCTGCTGATCGACCGCGCCGTGGAGAACCTTCGCAGCAAGCTGATCGAGGAGTTCATCGTGGTGGCGCTGGTCTGCGCGGTCTTCCTGTTCCACCTGCGCTCGGCGCTCGTGGCCGTGGTGGCATTACCGGTCGGCGTGCTGGCCGCGTTCATCGTGATGCATTGGCAGGGCGTCAACGCTAACATCATGTCGCTGGGCGGCATCGCGATCGCCATCGGCGCCATGGTGGACGGCGCGATCGTGATGGTGGAGAACGTCCACAAGCACATCGAGGCCTTCGAGACGGCGCAGGGCCGGCAGCCCACGGTGGCGGAGCGATGGCAGCTCGTCGCAGATGCGTCGGTGGAGGTCGGGCCTGCGCTTTTCTTCTCTCTGCTGGTGATCACGCTGTCCTTCGTGCCCGTGTTCTCGCTCGAGGCGCAGGAGGGGCGGCTGTTCTCGCCGCTGGCCTTCACCAAGACCTACGCCATGGCGGCCGCGGCGGGCCTGTCGGTGACGCTGATTCCGGTGCTCATGGGCTACCTGGTGCGCGGGCGCATTCCGCGCGAAACCGCCAATCCCGTGAACCGCTTCCTGATAGCGGTGTACCGGCCCGCGCTGGAGCTGGTGCTGCGATTTCCCAAGGGAACGCTCGCCGTGGCTGCCGTGCTGCTGGCGCTGACCGCAGTGCCGCTGATGCGGCTGGGCGGCGAGTTCATGCCACCGCTGGACGAAGGCGACCTGCTCTACATGCCGTCGGCGCTGCCCGGGTTGTCGGCGTCGAAGGCCTCCGAACTGCTGCAGCAGACCGACCGCCTGATCAAAACGGTGCCCGAGGTCGCGCGCGTATTCGGCAAGGCCGGCCGCGCGGACACCGCGACCGACCCGGCGCCGCTCGAGATGTTTGAGACCACCATCCAGTTCAAGCCGAAGGCGCAATGGCGCGCCGGCATGACGCCGGACAAGCTGGTCGAAGAACTGGACCGCGCCGTCAAGGTGCCGGGCCTGACCAACGTGTGGGTGCCGCCCATCCGCAACCGCATCGACATGCTGGCCACGGGCATCAAGAGCCCCGTCGGCATCAAGGTGGCGGGGGCCGACCTAGCCACCATCGATTCGTTGACGACGCAGATCGAGGCAGCCGTGAAGAACGTTCCCGGCGTGTCGTCGGCGCTGGCGGAGCGGCTCACGGGCGGGCGCTACATCGATGTCGATGTCGACCGGCTGGCTGCCGCGCGCTACGGGCTTTCGGTGGCGGACGTGCAGGCCGTAGTGTCCACGGCGATCGGCGGCGACAACGTCGGCGAGGTCATCCAGGGCCGCGAACGCTACCCGATCAACGTCCGCTACCCGCGCGAGGTCCGCGATTCGCTGGAGCGGCTGCGGCAACTGCCCTTCGTGACCGAAAAGGGCGCACAGCTGCTGCTGGGCGATGTCGCGCGCATCGCCATCGAAGACGGCCCGCCGATGCTGCGGAGCGAGAACGCACGGCTGTCGGGCTGGGTCTACATCGATGTGCGCGGCCGCGATCTGCGCTCCGCCGTCAACGACATGCAGGCCGCGGTCGGCGAAGCCGTGAAGATGCCCGCCGGCTATGCGGTGTCGTGGTCCGGCCAGTTCGAGTACCTTGAGCGCGCGACCGAGCGGCTGAAGCTGGTCGTGCCGGTC
>CAIQMJ010000327.1 GCA_903872875.1 uncultured Variovorax sp. | reverse complement strand
TGCAACCTGGCTCGTACGTCTTCATGGATGCGGACTACGCGAAGAACGAATTCGCGGCGCCGAGCACCTTTGCGCACAGCCTGTTCGTCGCGACGCAGGTGATGAGCCGCACGCACGCCACGCGCGCGGTGGTCGACGCCGGGCTGAAGTCGATCGCGGTCGATTCCGGGCTGCCGACGGTCTGGGAGGAACGCTTCACCTACACCGCGGCGAACGACGAACACGGCATCCTGCAGTTGCCGGACGACGGCTCGCCGCCGCCCACGCTCGGCAGCCTGGTGCTGCTGGTGCCGGGCCATTGCGACCCGACGCTGAATCTCTACGACGAACTGGTCGTGTTCCGCGACGGCCGTGTCGAAGGCGTCTGGCCGATCGCGGCCCGCGGGCTGAGCCGCTGAGCGGGCAAGGCGCCGCCCCTGGCCGGTTGCAGGCTCGGCGTCGCTCTTTCTAGCCTCGCGCAATGCGCTTGGCCATGCTCCAGCGATGCACTTCGGACGGGCCGTCGTAGACCCGGAAGGCGCGCATGTCGCGGAAGATGCGCGCAACGATGGTCTCGTCCGACACGCCGCTCGCGCCGAGGATCTGCACCGACCGGTCGACCACGCGCCACTCGGCCTCGGAGCACAGCACCTTGGCCTGGCTCGACTCATGGCGGCCCTTGCCGCCCTGGTCGAGCACCCAGGCGCAATGCCAGATCGCCAGGCGCGCGACGTGCAGGTCCATCTCGTTGTCGGCCAGCATGAAGCCGACGCCTTCGTGTTCCACGAGGGGTTGCCCGAAGGCATGGCGCGTGCGCGCATAGGCACTCGCGGTGTCGTGCGCGCGCCGGGCGGCGCCGAGCCAGCGCATGCAGTGCGTGAGCCGCGCGGGCGCAAGCCGCACCTGGGCATAGCGGAAGCCCTCGCCGATGGCACCCAGCACATCGATGGCCGGCACGCGCAGGCCGTCGAAACGGACCACGCCGTGGCCGCCGGTGAAGCAGCTGTCGAGCGCATCGATCTGGCGCTCGACCACGATCCCGGGCTGGTCCATGTCGGCGAGGAACATCGTCGCCGTGCCGTCCTCCATGCGCGCCATGATGATCGCGAAGCCCGCGCCGGTGGCACCCGTGATGAACCACTTGCGACCGGTAATCACGTAGTGGTCGCCGTCGCGCACCGCAACCGTCTGCATCATCGACGGGTCCGAGCCGGCACCGGGCGGCGGCTCGGTCATGCAGAAGCAGGAACGGACATGGCCGTCGATCAGCGGCTGCAGCCAGCGCTTCTTCTGCCCGGCCGTCGCGACCACCTCCATCAGATGCACGTTGCCTTCGTCCGGCGCGTGGATGTTCAGCGCGACCGGACCGAGCGGCGAGTAGCCGGCCTCCTCGAACACGATCGCCTTGTCGACGTGCGACAGGCCGAGGCCGCCGTGTTCCTTCGATGCATGCGGCGTGAGCAGGCCGTGGCGGCGGGCACGCGCCACCAGGTCGTCACGCAGGTCCTCGGCGGGTCCATGCGAGGACTGCCGCGGGTCCGACTCCATCGGAATCACTTCTTCGGCGATGAAGCGCCGGGTGCGCTCCTGCAATTCCGACTGCGCGGGGCTGAGACTGAAATCCATGGGACCTTCCTTGGGCGCAACGTGTGAGGTGCGCATGATGAGAGCAAGCGTCGAATGGTGCCGTGCACGCGGCGCCACGACAGTCGTGAACGAGACATGAAGCCGCCGCCGCCCGGCGGGCCTGTGCGCAACCTGACTACCCCATTCAGGATCGTTCAGGCTCATTTCAGTTCCGCTCACTACGCTCCTGCCATGGTCTCAGCCCGCTTGCGCCAACGTGTCACTTCCAGCCTCATCGGCTGGTGTGTCTGGGGCATCCTGCTCGTGGCGCTGCAGCCCTTCATCGCGACCCACTTTCGCCATGACGGCTGGGAAGACGAACCCGGCTTCCGGATCCGCAGCGTGAGCGCCACGGCCGAATTCGAGCCCGACGACCGCAGCGACCACGCGAACTGGCGCGAGACCACGCTCTTCGTGCCTGCAGGCGCCGGCATCGATCTGCCCGACGCGTTGCGGCATGGGATCGACCGCCTGCTCGCGCTGGTGCTGGTCGCGCTCCCCCTCACGGTTGTGCTCGCCGTGCTGGCGCCTCGCATCACGCAGCCATTGCGCATCCGGCGCATTCCCAATCCCAGCGGCGCGCCGCCGCCCACGGCTTGCTGGCTCCAGCAGCCGCCATCGCAAGCACCTCCCTCGACGCACTGACCTGCGACGCCGCATGGCGTCGACCGTTCCTGCCGCGCACTGCGCAGCAGGCGACCTTGTCGTGCTCGAGAGATTTCCATGAATCATTTTTTCAGGGTGCCGCATGGCGCCCGGACAGGCTGCGGCCGTTTGCCGCCAGACCACGTGCGCGTGGCGCAACCGACCGTGCGGAGGCCAGAGTGAGAGCACTGGACCTGGTGCTTTTCGGATGGATCGGTGCAGGCATGCATCCGACGCCATGGCTGTTGTCGCTCGGCATCGCCATCGCCGAGCGGGGTGCATGGCTCAGCGTGCTGATCCTGGCATGGGCCGCGTGGCGGCATCCTGCCGAACGCGTGTACCTCATGGGTACGCTGGCCGCCTGCGGCGTGACGGCCATGCTGGTCCATGCCCTCGCTTCGGCCATCGATCTGCCGCGGCCCTTCATGCTGGGCCTGAGCCCGGCCTACATACCGCATGGCGCACGCGGATCGTTTCCAAGCGCGCATGCGGCAGTGATGTCGACCGTCGCGGCGATCCTGCTGATCCGTCCCGGGTTGCGCCGGGCGGGCATGGCCGCAGCCGCGGCCGCCGCACTGACGGGCTGGGCCCGCATCTACATCGGCGTGCACTTCCCGCTCGACATCGTCGGCGGCGTGGTGCTCGCCGTGGCGATGGCCGGCGTGTTCCAGGTCGCGCGCCAGGCGCTGCGGCAATGGAGCGCAGCACCGGCGCCACTGGAAGCGGGAGCCGACGCCGACCCGATCGACCCACACTCCCGGAGACTGCCATGAACATGCCATCGAGGCCCCTGGCGCATTACATCGACATCGGCATGCATGCGGAAACGCGTCGCCTGGGCGCCGCCCAGCGCCCCAGCCAACGCGTGCGCAGCGTCTCGTGCGTGATCCCATGCTTCAACGAAAGCGGCAACCTGAACGCATTGCTTTCGCAACTGGAAGAGGTTCTCGGCGAGACCGGCCTCGACTGGGAAATCATCGTCGTGGACGACGGCAGCACCGACGGGACGGCGGATGTCGCCGCGCAGTGGTGTTCGCTCGCGGGCTTCCGCTGCATCTCGCTGTCGCGCAACTTCGGCAAGGAGGCTGCGCTCACCGCCGGCCTCCAGGCTGCACACGGCGATGCCGTGGTGTTGATGGACGGAGACCGCCAGCACTCGCCCACGCTCGTCAAGGTGATGATCGACGAATGGCTGCAAGGCGCGCAGGTGGTCCACACCGTGCGACGCGAGCGCAAGGCCGAGACGCCGGCCAAGCGGGTCGGCGCGAGGCTCTTCTATCGGCTGATGAATTCCTCGCACCGCTTCAAGCTGGCCGAGGACGCAGGCGACTTCAGGCTGATGGACCGCAAGGTGGTGAAGGCGCTCCTCAGTCTCCCTGAACGCACCCGCTTCATGAAGGGGCTCTACGCCTGGGTCGGCTTTCGCACGGTGGCGCTGCCGTACACGCCCGAACCACGCGCTGCGGGCCAGAGCACATTCGGCTTCCTTCGCCTGGTCGGCCTGGCCGTTGACGGCCTCACGGCCTTCACCACATGGCCGCTGCGCATGGTGAGCATCGTCGGCGTACTGCTGGCGGCGCCCGCCTTCGCCTACGGCCTGTTTCTGGTCATGAGCCATCTGCTGGTCGGCAACACGGTGTCGGGCTGGACCACCATCGTCGTGAGCCTGATGTTCTTCATGGGCATCCAGATGATCTTCACGGGCGTGCTGGGCGAGTACGTCGCGCGCATCTTCGACGAAGTCAAGGGCCGTCCGCTCTACGTGGTCGACAGCGAATGGGGCGAAGGCCTGGCGGCGGGCGAACGATGAGCACGCGCCGTCTGACGCCCCGGGTCCGGGTATGGGGCTCCGTCTGCCTGCTGTTCGCATGGTTCGCCGCGACGGCCTGGTTCCGAACGCTGACGGCGCCCGACGAGGGCCGCTATGTGGGCGTCGCGCTCGCCATGCTGCGTTCCGGTGGCTGGCTGGTGCCACGGCTTGATGGAATGCCCTTCTTCCACAAGCCGCCGCTGTTCTACTGGATCAGCGCCGCATCGATGTGGGTTTTCGGCGTGTCGGAATGGGCTGCGCGAATGCCGTCGCTGCTCGGCGCGACGCTGGCCGCCGTGTCCATGTTCCTGTTTCTGCTGCGGTGGGCGCCGGGTACGGCCACTGCGCGCAACACGGCCATCGTGCTGGCGACGATGCCGTTCTTCTATGTCGGTGCGCAGTTCGCCAACCTCGACATGCTCGTGGCCGGCTGCATCGGCACCACCGTGCTGCTGGCGGCCCACGCGGTGCTGGCCCGGGAGGCAGGGCGACCCTTCCGGGCCGCACTGGCCGGCGCCTTCGGCATGGCCGCGCTGGGTGTCCTCGCCAAAGGGCTGATCGGTCCGCTGCTGCCGGGTCTGGTCGTCTGTCTCTGGTGTGCGGGCACACGGCGGCCGGGTGCCTTGCGGCTGCTGGCCTGGTGGCCCGGCTGGCTGCTGTTCTGCGCGATCGCACTTCCGTGGCCGTTGCTGATGCAGATGCGCTTCCCCGGTTTCTTCGACTACTTCGTCGTGACACAGCATTTCCGCCGCTTCGCGCAGGCCGGATTCAACAACGCGCATCCCTTCTGGTTCTATGTGCCGGTGGTGGTCGGCCTCACGCTGCCCTGGTTCATGCTGCTGGCAACGGCCGGATGGCGCGCCAGACGCGCCCGCTGGTCGTTGAACGACGTCGATTGGCTGATGCTCATCTGGCTGGCGACGGTTCTGGTGTTCTTCTCGATCCCCCGGTCGAAGCTGATCGGCTACGTGCTGCCGATGCTGCCGCCACTCGCCTATCTCGTTGCGCGGGCGTTGGCGCACGGCTCGGTGCTGGCCCAGCGCTTTCCGTCCGCATTCCGCTGGGGCGCCGGCGTGTCCGCGGCGCTGTGTGTGGGGAGCATCGCCGCCGTCGGCCACCTGGCGGTGGCGCCAGCGGCACGGGTCGCCTTTCCGGCGGAGCTGCGGATCGGGCCCTCC
>CAIQMJ010000326.1 GCA_903872875.1 uncultured Variovorax sp. | reverse complement strand
CCGCGAGGCCAACATTAAGCTGGACTGATGCGAGTGAACCGACCCCCTTGCGTTGCCTCGCAATACTCATGACCGGCAATGATTTCAATGCCTGCCTGAGGGTGAGCAAAATTCCGGCAGAGGTGGGTCAACTCCCGGTCGCCCGTAATACTCCGACCATCAACCTCGGTCCTGCATGTGAGGTTCCCGCCGCCAAGTCGTTCCCGCGGCCCAACCTGCTCGCGACGCCCGGGCAGGCCGCGGACCCTACGTCAGCGCCGCGCTGATGATCGTAAGGGCCTAGATTGTGGCGGGCGAACCCATCACCGCCTGCGAGGCTGCGGCGAGCTATGGTGTCTGGTTGCACTTTCTACCGGCAGTCCTTGCTTCGCTCGGGCCCGGGCTCGGGTTCTCCGAGCCTACACAGGCGATCTTCGATGGGAAAGCAGGCGCCCCGGAGCGCGAGGTTCTGGGCCGCCTGCTGTCTGCGTGGCAGGGGCAGGGCCTCTTGGACCGTACCTTTGCGCCAGAATTGATCGCGAACGACGAATAGACGCGCAGCATCCGCGGAACCGCGACGGGCTGGAGGCAGACTCGTGCACTCGTGGGGTACTACAGCGGCTCGATCACCGCGATCAAGCGTGCCGAGCGCTCCACCCGCTCCATCTCGGCGAGAGACTTCTCGCGGCGCGTTCACCTTTTCTTCAGTGCGTATTCGGCGCTGGCAAAGCTGCGTTGGCTCGCGCGTCCGGGCTTTTTGTTCAACAGCAGCTCAACCAATGAGCAAGGTTATCCCGCCTTTGGAGCTGCTTCGCCGCACAGTCGCTGCCGGGTGCGTCGGGCAGGTATCAGGTAATTCTGTGGCATTCTGCGATGCAGGCATCTACGTGTGATGTTGAACTGGCTCGGAGTCGTAAACTGCCCGCACAGATGTCGAATGTCAGCAAGGCCCTTAGTCCGAGCCAACACGCTATAAGGAGGAAGTTCAGGCAATGGAGCCTCGCTACGCCGAGCTGGCACGCTCCCTCATCAGCAGCATCGCCGCGGGCACCTATGCGGTCGGCACCAATCTCCCGTCCGAGAACGAACTGGCCGAGTCCTTCGAGGTCAGCCGCGGCACGGTGCGCATGGCGCTCGACCGACTCCTGGGACTGGGGCTCATTTCCCGCCGGAAACGCGCAGGCACCCGAGTGGAGGCGCGCCATCCGCCGGTCGCCAACTATCAGCACACGATTTCGTCGGTTGAAGAACTCATCCAGTACACGGCCGACACGAAACGGATCATCCATGACATTCGTTCTCTCGTCGTCGATCTCAAGCTCAGCGCGCTGACCGGCTGCCCGCCGGGCTCGGAATGGATCGAAGTGCGTGCAACACGCGAAGTGGAACTGGCCGGCTATCCCATCGCCTGCTGGAGCGTGTATGTCGCCAAGAGCGACGGATTGTTGATCCGGTCCAGCCTGAAGAAGGACCAGCGTCTCATCTGCGATCTGATCCATGAGGCAACCGGGCGCATCGTCAGCGAGGTTCGCCAGACCGTCCGCGCCATCGGCGTGCCCGACGAGATGGCCCCGACCTTGGGCGTCCCGCCCAACGCACACGCGCTCCAGTTCGTCAGGCAATACCTGGACCAGTCCAGCGAGCTTTTTCAGGTCTCCGTCAGCGTTCACCCGGCCGACCGGTCCGCGTATTCGACGGTACTTCGCCGTCAGGTCGCCGGAGACGCATAAGCAGTAGAGCGCGGCCACCGCGCGTAGCTTTGCCCCGCGTGCGCGAACGCGGGAAACTCCTGTTGACTTCCATTATGTACATACATATTATTTGTACGAACATAAAGGCAGACGGGAAACGATGCAAGACAAGGTAGTTGTGTTGACGGGCGCATGCGGCGGCATAGGCCGCGGCATCGCGCATGCGCTGCGAAGCGCTGGGGCCAGAGTCGTGTTGAATGACATCGGCGTTTCCCTGGCGGGCGAGGGCGGCGACAAGTCGGTGGTCGAGCGACTCGCCGAGGAACTGAAGGCCGCGGGCGGCAGCGCGATCGCCAACAGCGATTCGGTGTCGGAACGTGCCGGTGCGCAACGCATCGTCGAGTGCGCGCTGGACCATTTCGGGCGCATCGATGCGGTCATCAACAACGCCGGCAACCTTCGCGACCGCTTCTTCTTCAACATGAGCGAAGAAGAATGGCGCGACGTGATCGACGTGCACCTGCATGGCAGCTTCT
>CAIQMJ010000325.1 GCA_903872875.1 uncultured Variovorax sp. | reverse complement strand
GTCGTCCACCAGGATGCCGACCACCAGCGACAGCGCGAGCAGCGAGATCACGTTGATCGAGAACCCCAGCAGGTGCATGCCGATGAAGGCTGGAATCACCGACATCGGCAATGCCACGGCCGACACGAAGGTCGCGCGCCAGTCGCGCAGGAAGAGCCACACCACGATCACCGCGAGGATGGCGCCCTCGTACAGCAGGTGCAGCGAGCCGTCGTATTCCTCCTGCACCGGCTGCACGAAGTTGAAGGCCTCGTTCAGTTCGATGTCGGGATGTTGCGCGCGGAGGTCGACCAGCGCCTTCTGGACCGCCGCGCCGACCGCGACTTCGCTCTCGCCGCGGCTGCGCGCGACCTCGAAGCCGACCACCGGCTTGCCGTCGAGCAGTGCCGCCGCGCGCGGCTCGGCGATGGTGTCGCTGATGCGTGCGACCTGATCCAGGCGGATGCGCCGGCCGTCGGACAGCGGGATCTGCATGTCGCGCAGTTCGTCGGCCGACTGCACGGTGGCGAGCGTGCGCACCGGCTGCTCGCTGCCGCCCAGGTCGGTGCGCCCGCCGGCGCTTTCCGTCTGGACCTGGCGCAGCTGGCGCGAGATGTCGGCCGCGGTCGCACCCAGCGCCTGCAGCTTGGCCGGGTCGAGATCGACATGCACCTGTCGCGTGACGCCGCCCACGCGGTTGACCGCACCGACGCCCGGCAGCGCGAGCAGCTTCTTGGTCACGTCGTTGTCGACGAACCAGGAAAGCGCCTCCGGGTCGAGCTTGCGCGATGCGATGGTGAAGGCCAGCACCGGCTGTGCCGCGAAGTCGAGCTTGGTGACGATCGGATCGCGCACGTCGGCCGGCAGGTCGGCGCGCACGCGCTGGACCGCTGAGCGCACGTCGTCGACTGCTTCCTGCACCGGCTTCTCGAGCCGGAATTCGACGATCAGCGTGGCCGCGCCGTCCTGCACCTTGGTCGTGATGTGCTTCAGGCCCTGGATGGTCGCGATCGAGTTCTCGAGCTTGCGCGCCACGTCGGTCTCGAGCTGAGATGGCGCCGCGCCGGGCAGCGATGCCGACACCGTGACCGTCGGCAGGTCGATGTCGGGAAAGTTCTGCACCTTCATCGCATTGAAGGACAGCAGCCCGCCGAAGGTGAGCAGCACGAACAGCATCACCGCCGGAATCGGGTTCCGGATGGACCAGGCGGAGACGTTCATGGCTTGCCTTCCCCGGGACTCACCCGCACCAGGTCGCCGTCGTTCAGGAAGCCCGCGCCCTGAACCACGACCTTGGCGTCGGCCGGCATCTTCGTGAGCACCTCGACGCGGTCACCGACGCGCCGTCCGGTCTCGATCTTGAGCTGGCTCACACGGTTGTCCGGCTGCAGCAGCAACAGGTAGTTGAAGCCGTCGCGCGGCACGATCGAGGCCTGCGGCACCGTTGGCGCGGTGGAGCGGCCGAGCTGGAAGTCGCCCCGGGCGAACATGCCGGCCTTCAGTGCCCCCATGCTTGTCGCTTCGCGTACTGCGCTGCCCCCCGAGGGGGCGCTCGCGCCTTCGGGCGGCCGTGCAGCGCTCGGGCGCGCGTTCTGCAGCAGGCCGGGGATGTCCACATAGACCAGCGCCGCACGCGTCTGCGGATCGACCGTTGGCGCAATGCTGCGCACCTTGCCCTGCACCTGCGCGCCGCTGGCGCCGACCACCACGACCGGCGTGCCGACCGCGATGCGGCCGAGTTCGGACGAGGTGACTTCGGCGCGCCATTCGAGGCGGCCCTGGCGGATCAGCCTGAACAACTCGGTGCCGGAAGCCACCACGCTGCCGACGGTCGCCGTGCGGGCCGAGATCACGCCGTCGTCGGGCGCCAGCACCTGCGTGTTGCGGCCCCGCACCTGCTGCGCGGCGAGCGCTGCCTCCGCGGCTTCGACCTTGGCCTGGGCGGTCTGTTCGGTGGTCTGGTACTGGTTGATCTGCTGCTGGCTCAGCGCGCCGGTCTTCTCCAGCGTGCGTGCGCGGGCCGCGTTGCCGGCGGCGTCGGCCGCATTGGCCCTTGCCTCGGCCAGTGACGCGCGCGCCTGTGCGACGTCGGCATTGACGGTTTCGGGTGAGAAGGTCGCCAGCACCTGGCCCTTGCGGACCAGGTCGCCGACGTTCACCCGTACCTCGGCCAACCGCAGCCCGGCCGACTCGGAGCCGACGCTGGCTTCCTGCCAGGCCGCGATGTTGCCGTTGGCCGCCAGCGTCACGTTGAGTTCGGTGGACTCGGGCTGTGCGACCGTGACGGTCAGCGAGGGGCGCGCTGCCGCAGCGGCGGGAGTGTCCTTCGGCCTGGCCGTATCGCCGTCGGCAGATTTGCCGCGCACCAGCCAGACGGCGACACCGGCCACGACCAGCGCGGCGACGAGCGTGAGAACGAGGGTGGAACGTTTCATGGATTTCATGGTTTCGCGGAGGAGGTCTGTACGGTCGAGGCCGGAGCCGCGGATGTCGTTTCGGATGTCGCGCCCGGCTGAGGCCGTGTCCATCCGCCGCCGGTGGCGCGGTAGAGCGAGACCCACGCTTCGGCACGCTCGCGCTGCAGCGCGACGCGCGAGGTCTGTGCGGCAAACAGCGTGCGTCGCGCATCCTCCAGTTCGAACAGGCTCGCGAGCCCGCTCTGGTAGCGCGCCTGCGTGGCGTCGAACGAGACCTGGTAGTTCTGCACCGCCGTGTCGGCATCGCCGGTGCGCGCGTCGGTGGCCTGCAGGTTGACCAGCGCCTGTTCGACCTCGCTCACGGCCTGGCGCACGTCGTTGCGGTAGAGCGCGACGGCTTCGGCATAGCGCGCCTTGGCCGCGTCGGTGTTGGCCGCGCGGGCGCCGCCGTCGAGCAGCGGCACCGTCAGCGTCAGCGGGCCCACCGACCAGCTGTCGACGGTCTGCTGGAAGCCCGAGGTTCGGTATTGCATGCGGCCGATCGAGCCCGAGAGCGTCAGGCGCGGGTAGCGTTCAGCCTCTGCGGAGCCGACGTCGGCGCTGGCCGCCGCCACCGCAAGCTCGCTGGCGTACACGTCCGGGCGCTGCATCAGCAGTGCCGCCGGCACGCTCGCAACCGCATGCACCGACGGCAGTGCGCGCCGGGCCGTCGCGGTGGCGAGTTTCTGCGCCAGTTCGCGTTCGTCCAGGCCGGTCAACGCGACCAGCGTCTTGCGCTGCACGTCGCACTGGGCGCGCTGCTGCGTGAGCTTGGCCGACGAATCGGCCGCACCGGCACGCGCCAGCGCCGCATCGGCTGGCGCAGTGAAGCCGGCACGGGCGGACAGATCGGTCAGCCGCGCGGTTTCGCTGCGCGAGCGGGCGTCGGACTCTGCGACGGCGAGTTGTTGCGTGCAGGCGCGCTCGGCAAAGTAGGCGTTGGCCGTCTCGGCCGCGACGGAGACGCGCGCGTCGTGCCATTTCGCGTCAGCATTCGCCAAGCGGGTCTCGGCTGCGTCGCGG
>CAIQMJ010000324.1 GCA_903872875.1 uncultured Variovorax sp. | reverse complement strand
CCTGCGAGCTATTGCTTGAGCCTACTTCAGAGCCTTGTAGCGCATGCGCTTGGGCTTGGCGCCTTCCTCGCCCAGGCGCTTCTTCTTGTCGGCTTCGTACTCCTGGTAGTTGCCGTTGAAGAAGGTCCACTGGCTGTCCCCTTCGGCCGCCAGGATGTGCGTCGCGATGCGGTCGAGGAACCAGCGGTCATGGCTGAGGACCATCACGGTTCCGGCGAATTCGAGCAGCGCGTCTTCCAGCGCGCGCAGCGTCTCGACGTCCAGGTCGTTCGACGGTTCGTCCAGCAGCAGCACGTTGCCACCGGCGATCAGCGTCTTGGCCAGGTGGAGGCGGCCACGCTCGCCGCCCGACAGCGTACCGACCTTCTTCTGCTGGTCGGCACCGTTGAAGTTGAAGCGGCCCGCATAGGCGCGGCTGGCCATCTGGAACTTGCCGACGTTGATGATGTCCAGCCCGTTCGAGATGTCTTCCCACACCGTCTTCTGGTTCGCCAGCTCATCGCGATGCTGGTCGACGAAGGCCGCACGGACGGTCGAACCGATGACGACCTCGCCCGAATCCGGCGTCTCCTTGCCGGCGATCAGCTTGAACAGCGTCGACTTGCCGGCGCCGTTCGGGCCGATGATGCCGACGATCGCACCCGGTGGAATGCTGAAGCTCAGGTTGTCGATCAGCATCCGGTCGCCGAAGGACTTGCTGACGTTGTGGAACTCGAACACCTGCTGGCCCAGGCGCTCCGCCACGGGAATGAAGATTTCCTGCGTCTCGTTGCGCTTCTGGTACTCCATGTCGCTCAGTTCTTCAAAGCGCGCGAGACGGGATTTGCTCTTGGCCTGGCGCGCCTTCGGGTTCTGGCGCGACCATTCGAGTTCCTTCTTCAGTGCCTTGGCGTGCGCTTCTTCGCTCTTCTGCTCCTGCGCCAGGCGCTCGCCCTTCTGCTCCAGCCATGTGCTGTAGTTGCCCTTCCATGGGATGCCGCGACCGCGGTCCATTTCCAGGATCCATTCGGCCGCGTTGTCCAGGAAGTAGCGGTCATGGGTGATGGCCACCACGGTGCCGGTGAAGCGCTTCAGGAAGACTTCCAGCCACTCGACGGATTCGGCGTCCAAGTGGTTGGTCGGTTCGTCGAGCAACAGCATGTCGGGCTTGCTCAGCAGCAAGCGGCACAGCGCCACGCGACGCTTCTCGCCACCGGACAGCAGGCCGATCTTGGCGTCCCAGGGCGGCAGGCGCAGCGCGTCGGCCGCGATCTCGAGCTGGTGCTCGGAATCGGTGCCGGCGGTGGCGATGATGGCTTCGAGTTCGGCCTGCTCGGCCGCCAGCGCGTCGAAGTCGGCGTCTTCGGCGCCGTAGGCGACGTAGACCTCCTCGAGGCGGGCCTTGGCCGCGAACACGGCGCCCATGGATTCTTCGACCGACTCACGCACCGTGTGCTCGGGGTTGAGCTTGGGTTCCTGCTCCAGGTAGCCGATCGACAGTCCCGGCATGGGCAGCGCCTCGCCTTCGAACTCCTTGTCGACGCCGGCCATGATCTTGAGCAGCGTGGACTTGCCCGAGCCATTGAGGCCGAGCACGCCGATCTTGGCGCCAGGGAAAAACGAGAGCGAAATGTCCTTCAAGAGCTGCCGCTTGGGCGGCACGGTCTTGCTGACGCGGTTCATCGAATAGACGTATTGGGCCATCTGTGTGCGTATCGCTTTGCTGCTGGGGTGGAGGTCTGCGCGGACGACCCGGAACATTCCTGAGGGGTCGTGGCAAAACCCCGATTATCCGCCGAGTTCGATTTCCCGCCGATCGTGCGACAATGCCACTTCGTTGTCGGGCTCAGTTACCCGCAGCATCGGCTCTTCTGCCGGGGACAAGAAGGCTTTCAGCACCCGCACCTCCAATGCGCTTGCACCGGGCTCTCGGCTCCCATCCTTGATTTCATCTGCCTTTACTGGCCTGGTCACCCCAGCAAACGGGTGCCACGGCGGGCCGATGCCAATGCGCCATGGAAGGCGCTTGATCCTCCAATGACCTTTGATGATTTGATGTTGGCCCCGGCCATCCTGAAGGCTGTGCACGAGTACGGCTACGACACCCCGACGCCGATCCAGGCGCAGGCCATTCCCGTGGTGCTCGAAGGCCACGACCTGCTGGGCGGCGCACAGACCGGCACCGGCAAGACGGCGGCCTTCACGCTGCCGATGCTGCACAAGCTGAGCCTGAGCCCTGCCGCCACGAACAAGTTCGGCGGCACCGGCATCCGTGCACTGGTGCTGACACCCACGCGGGAACTCGCTGCACAGGTCGAAGAATCGGTCCGCACCTACGGCAAGTACCTCGACCTCGAATCCACCGTGATCTTCGGCGGCGTCGGAATGAACCCGCAGATCAGCAAGCTCAAGAAGGGTGTCGACATCCTGGTCGCCACGCCGGGCCGCCTGCTCGACCTGCAGCAGCAAGGCATGCTGGACCTGTCGCAGGTGCAGATCCTGATCCTCGACGAAGCCGACCGCATGCTCGACATGGGCTTCATCCATGACGTGAAGAAGATCCTCGCGCTGGTGCCCAAGGACAAGCAGAGCCTGCTGTTCTCGGCCACCTTCAGCGACGAGATCCGCGACCTGGCCGCCCAGCTGCTCAAGAACCCGCAGAGCGTGCAGGTCACGCCGCGCAACACCACCGTGCAGCGCATCTCCCAGGTGATCCACCCGGTCGGCCGCAGCAAGAAGAAGGCGATCCTTGCGCACATCATCAACGAGCACAACTGGAGCCAGGTGCTGGTGTTCACGCGCACCAAGTTCGGCGCCAACAACGTCGCCGAGTTCCTGACGAAGAACGGCATCGAGGCGATGGCGCTGCACGGCAACAAGAGCCAGAGCGCCCGCACCCAGGCGCTGGCCGGCTTCAAGAGCGGCACGATCCGCGCGCTGGTCGCCACGGACATCGCGGCCCGCGGCATCGACATCGACGAACTGCCGCACGTCGTGAACTACGAGATCCCCAACGTCAGCGAAGACTACGTGCACCGCATCGGCCGCACCGGCCGCGCGGGCAACAGCGGCGAGGCCGTGAGCCTGGTCTGCCTGGACGAAGAAGGCTTCATGCAGGAGATCGAGCGCTTCACCAAGCAGCAGATCCCGGTGAAGATCATCGACGGCTTCGGCCCCGAAGAAGGCGAGCGCGCCGAACCCATCGCGATGGGTCGCCAGACCATCTGGGGTGGCGCCGGACGTCCGCCCAGCCGCGACGTGATGCAAGCGGCCGCCAAGGCCGCGCGCAGCGAAATGATGCAGCGCATCCGCGACAACAAGGCTGGCCAGGGCGAGCCGCGTGCCGGCGGCAACGGTGGCGGCGGTGGTGGGCAAGGTCCGCGCCGTGCCCCGGGCGGTGCGCCGCAGGGCGCGCGCAACGGCGGCGGCCAGGGCCAAGGCCAGGGTCCGCGCGGCCAGGGCGGGGGTCGCGGCCCGCAGGGTCCGGCACGTGCTCCGCAAGGTGGTCCGCGTCCGCAGCACCCGCAGCATCACGCACAAGGCGGCCTGCCGCATGAAGAGCGTCAACCACGCCATCACGGCAACACCCACAGCCCGACGCAGGCGAACCAGGTCGCGCACCTGCGCGCCGAAGCGGTCGCCGGTGGTGACGGCCAACCCGATCCGCTGCGCACCAGCGTCGACGCGACCTTCGGCGGCGGCCGCGGTCGTCGTGGTGGTGGGGGCGGCGGCGGTGGCTACGGCGGCAACCGTTCGGGCGGCGGTGGCCGTTCGGGTGGCGGTGGCGGCTACGGTGGTGGCGGTGGTGGTGGTGGCGGTGGCGGCAACCGCTCGGGCGGCGGCGGCCGTTCGTTCGGCCGCTGAGTCGCGAACACCTGCTTCTCTCGCACAAAGGGCGCCCACGGGCGCCCTTTTTCATTGCCGATGTCCCGGTGAACTACCGCATTCTGTCGCCATCGCGCACCGACTCGACCGCGCCGTTGTACAGCCGCACGATGCCCAGGAAGCTGCCCGGGCCGCGGTAGTAGGTCCAGTCCTCCATCGGTACGCATTGCGGCGTCAGGATCGCGGTCGGTCCGCCGCCGCGGTTCGGCGACACGATCCAGCCCGGCTGCAGCCGCTGCACGCAGACCGGTTCACGGTCCAGCGGTTCGCCGCACTTCTGCAGCACGGACACCCGCGAATCGCCGACGCCGACGAGATAGCCGTTGCAGCCGAGCGATTGCGCAGCCGCCTGCTCGGCCGGCAGCAGCAGCAGGAATGTCAATGCCGCCGTGCAGGCGGGCATCCAGGACGTCGGGGCGATGGAAAACATGCGCGGCATTCTGCTTCAGCCGCCGCCAGCCCCAGCCTGAGAAAGGACTCTCGCCCGCGCGCCGTCAGCACTCGACCACGTTGACCGCGAGTCCACCGAGCGAGGTCTCCTTGTACGTCGACTTCATGTCGGCGCCGGTCTGCTTCATCGTGCGGATCACGGCGTCGAGCGACACGTAGTGGCTACCGTCGCCACGCAGCGCCATGCGCGCCGCATTGATGGCCTTGACCGCACCCATCGCATTGCGCTCCACGCACGGGATCTGCACCATGCCGCCGACCGGATCGCAGGTCAGGCCGAGGTTGTGCTCCATCCCGATCTCGGCTGCGTTCTCGACCTGCGCCGGCGTCGCGCCCAGCACCGCGGCCAGCGCGCCGGCCGCCATCGAGCAGGCCACACCGACCTCGCCCTGGCAGCCGACCTCGGCGCCGGAGATCGAGGCGTTGGCCTTGTAGAGCATGCCGATCGCAGCGGCGGTCAGCAGGAAGTCGACCACGCCGGCCTCGTTCGCGCCCGGCACGAAGCGCGCGTAGTAGTGCATCACCGCCGGCACCACGCCGGCCGCGCCGTTGGTCGGTGCGGTGACGACGCGGCCGCCGGCTGCGTTCTCTTCGTTGACCGCCATCGCGAACGCATTGACCCAATCCATCGCCGCCAGCGGGTCGCCCGCACCGGCCTGGGCGGACAGCTCGCGCTGGAGTTCGGGCGCGCGCCGGCGCATCCGCAGCGGGCCCGGCAAGGCCTGCGCGGCGAGCGCGTTGTCGACGCCGAAACCGCGCTGCACGCATTGCCGCATCACGCCCCAGATGCGCAGCAGGCCGGCACGCACCTCGCCCTCCGGACGCCACACACATTCGTTGCACAGCACCAGGCCGGCCACCGAGAGGCCGGTGGCGCGGCATTGCGCCATCAGTTCGTCGCCGGTCGTGAACGGATACGGCACCGGCGCCGCCGCTGCCACCGCATCGGCCGCGCTGCCGCCTTCGACGACGAAGCCGCCGCCGATGGAGAAATAGTTCGCCTGCGCCAGCGGCGCGCCGTCCGCATCGCGGGCGCTGAAGCGCATGGCGTTCGGATGCTCGGGCAGCGATTCCTCGCCGAGAAAGGCAATGTCGCGCACTCGGTCGAAGTCCACGCCGTGGCGGCCCAGCAGCATCAGCCTGCCATCGCGGCGCAACGCGTCGAGCCGTGGCTGGACGGTTTCCGGCAGCACGGTGTCGGGCGCATCGCCGAGCAGCCCGAGGATCACGCCCTGGTCGCTTGCATGGCCGCGGCCGGTCGCGCCCAATGAGCCGTAGAGGTCGACCTGCAGTCGCACCACCGCGTCCAGCAGGCCGCGCGCTTCGAGCGACTGCGCAAACGCCAGCGCTGCGCGCATCGGCCCGACGGTGTGCGAGCTCGACGGCCCGATGCCGATCTTGAAGATGTCGAAGGCCGACAGCATCGCCTGCGTCACGCCGGCAGCTGCTGCTTGACCAGCGCGACCCAGTACGCAGCGCCGAGCGGCAGGATCGCGTCGTTGAAGTCGTAGT
>CAIQMJ010000323.1 GCA_903872875.1 uncultured Variovorax sp. | reverse complement strand
TGGCGCTGTTCGAGCGCGGGCTCGCACTCAACCCGAACTCCGCCAGCGCGCTGATGGAATACGCACGCGGTCTGATGATGCTGCATGGCGAAGACTGCACGAACCGCGCCACTGCGCTGTATGAACAGGCGGCCGCCCTGAGGCCGGGCGACGCACGTGAAAGGCTGGATCAGGAACTCGCGCGCCAGGGGCTCACGGAATAGCGCGCGGCGAGGCACGCCGAGGACGCGCCCACACTAAGATCGCCGGATCTTTTCTTCATCCTGCATCTCTGCGCCATGTCCGATCTCAACGCCCTCTTCGAAGCCGCCCAGGCCAACTCCAAGCTGCTCGCCACGCGCCCCGACAACCCGACGCTGCTCAAGATCTACGGGCTGTTCAAGCAGGCCACCGAAGGCGACAACACGGCCAAGCGGCCGAGCTTCAGCGACGTGGTCGGCCGCGCGAAGTGGGACGCCTGGACGGCCCAGAAAGGCGCGAGCGCCGACGAGGCCAAGCAGAAGTACATCGATCTGATCGAGGCCCTGCGCGCCGCCTGAACCCGCCCGTCCGAGCCGCCGCAACGAACCGGCTCGGCAAGCCTCAGGCGACCGCGCCGCCCGGCGGCTGGCTCGCGATCATCTCGTCGAGGTTGCGCGTGACCTTCTCCTCGATCCGGTCGCTGAACACGTCGAGCAGGAAACCCAGCTTGATGTCGATCGTGAACTGGCTGGGCGTGACCCGGACCGTGCCGTCGACACCAGGCCGCTTGAAGGATGCCGTGTCGGTCATGGCGCCCTCCTCGTAGCGGCAGCTCATGCCGTAGTCGCGCTCGGCTTCCGCGACCCATTGCAGCGCGATCTCGCGGGCGCGCTCGATGCCCAGCGCATGGTTTCGTTCGATGTGGATGTCAGGCACCAGGTGTTCCGTTCGTGGTGGGGGTGTTGGAGGTCGCGCCCTCACGGGCGGTGTGCGTGGGCGGTGCGACGCCGCGCAGCACGCGGTAGCGCTCGTCTTTCGGGAGGGCTGCGATTCGACGGACCTCGGCATAGAAGCGCGGCCAGTCTCCGCTCTCCTTTTCGAAGACCGCCTGGAACGCAGGCACCAGGTCGTCGTACGCGGCCTGCGCGCCGAAGCTCGCGTTGTTGGCCCGCGCGACGAAGTTGTCGTAGGCGTTGCGGCGGTTGGCCGGCCAGCCGGCCTTGAGGCTTTCGTAGCGCGCGCGGAAGTCGGCCATCACCGCCGCCTTCATCGGCTCGACGGCGGCCCAGTCGGCGGCCCGCGCTTCACGCGAGTCGTAGACGGCCTGCAGGCGCCGGCGTGTGTCGAAGGTGAGCGCGCGGAATTGCTGGCGACGCGCGTCGAAGTCCGCGTATTCGGTGCGCGCCGCCTCGCCCGCCTGCGTGGCCAGCCAGCGCGCCCCACCGATCCGCTCGACCGCCGTCGCAAAGGACTCGTTGAACAGCGTATCGCCGGAGACGTAGAGAAGCTGATGCGACAGCTCGTGGAAGATCAGCCGCGCCAGCTCGCCTTCGGGGTAACCGATGAAGGTGCTCAGCAGCGGGTCCCCACCGGCCCAGTTGAGCCAGCCGAGCGTGGAATACGCGGGTACCGGGTACACCGCCGTCTCCATGCCCGCCCCGCGCTGTGCCTCGGCCTCGATCGTGGCTGCCGACTCGTCGTAGTAACCGCGATAGCCCACACAGCCTGCGACCGGAAAGCACCACGTCTTGAGCGTGAGCGAATATTTCGGCGCCGCCACCACATTCCAGAGCGCGGCGCTGCGGTGCAGGTCGGCGTAGGCGGTGTAGCTCGGGTTGTCGGGGAGGCCGAGATCGGTCACCGCGAAGCGGCGGATCCGCTGGGTGAGTTCCAGCTTGGCCCGCAGCGCCTCCGAGATGGTCGGGTCCTGCAGCCATTCCGGCACCGGCCGGGCGGCGCGCATCACGCCGATGTGTCCGCTGGCCGACTGCCAGTAGTAGCCAAGATCGGCGCAGCCGGTCAGCGCCAGCAGCAGGCCGAGCGACAGAACTTTCAGCGCACGCAGCCCGACGGGCGGACTCATAGCGGTTCCACCTGGACCAGGCAATCGTAGAAAGTCGGGCCGCGGCCGATGTCGGTCAGGCGCTGGCTGGTGAGCTCGTTGACGTTGGTACCGTCGAAGCCCAGCTTGCGCCACCAGATGCCCATGCCGTGGACGACGCCGGGCCGTGCGCGGCGCGACACCTCGGCACGGCAGCGGTGCACGCCGCGGGCATTGAACACGCGCACCATTGCGCCGTTCTCGATACCGCGCGATGCGGCATCGGCGGCATTGATTTCCAGCAGCGGCTCGCCTTCGATCGCGCGAAGGCTGGTGACGTTGGCAAAGGTCGAGTTCAGGAAATTGCGCGCCGGCGGCGAGATCATCGCCAGAGGGAATTCCGCCGAGCTGCCGGCTGGCTCGTGGTTGGGCAGATGGTCGGGCACGCCGTCCAGGCCCTGCGCGGCGAGCCGCGCGCTGAAAAACTCGCACTTGCCGGAAGGCGTCGGAAAGTCACCCTGCGCGAACGGTGCTTCCGGCAGCCGCACGCTGGTGAAACCCTGCGCCTCCAGCTGCGCGAAGTCGATCGCATCCGGCGCAAAGGCGCTGCGGCACAGCGTCTCGTCGCTGTCCGAGAAGCAGGGCTCGCCGAAGCCCATGCGACGCGCCAGTTCACGGAACACCCAGGCGTTGCTGCGCGCCTCGCCGCGCGGCGCGATCGCCGGGCGGTTGAGCAGCACGTCGGTATGACCGTAGCTGGTGTGGATGTCCCAGTGCTCGAGCTGCGTTGTCGCGGGCAGCAGGTAGTCGGCGTAATCGGCGGTGTCGGTCGGGAACTGCTCCAGCACCACGGCGAACAGGTCTTCGCGCGCGAAGCCGGCGGCCACCTTGGCCGATTCGGGCGCCACCGCGACCGGGTTGCTGTTGTAGACCACGATCGCCTCGACAGGATTCGCCGCGTCCAGCAGCGCATCGCCGATCGTGCTCATGTTGATGGTGCGCGGTCGCCGGCCGGCCAGCAGGTCGGGCCGCTGCAAGGCAGCACGGTCGACCGGAAACACGCCCGAACTGCTCAGCAGCACGCCGCCGGAACGGTGCCGCCAGGCACCGACCAGCGCCGGCAGGCAGGCTACGGCGCGCGCCGCATTGCCACCGCCGCGCACCCGCTGCATGCCGTAGTTCAGCCGGATTGCGGCCGGCCTGGTCGTGCCGTAGTCGCGCGCCAGCGCGACGATCTGTGCTTCGGGCACGCCGCACACCGCCGCCGCGCGCGACGGCGGCCACTGCAGTGCGCGTTCGCGCAACGCGTCCCAGCCCAGCGTGTGCTGCGCGATGTAGTCGTGATCGAGCCAGTCGTGCACGATCAGTTCGTGCATCAGCGCCAGGGCCAGTGCGGCGTCGGTGCCGGGCAGCAGCGCGATGTGCTCGTCGCACTTGTCGGCCGTCTCGGTCTTGCGCGGGTCGATGCACACCAGCCGCGCGCCGGCCCGCTTGGCTGCCTGCGCATGGCGCCAGAAATGCAGGTTGCTGCCGATCGAATTGCTGCCCCAGATCAGGATCAACTTCGACTCGGCGAAGGCCTCGATGCGCATGCCGACCTTGCCACCCAGCGTGTAGTTCATCGCTTCGCCGCCGGCGGTCGAGCAGATCGTGCGGTCCAGCAGCGACGCGCCGAGCTTGTGGAAGAAGCGCCGGTCCATCGATTCGCCCTGCACCAGACCCATCGTGCCGGCGTAGCTGTACGGCAGCACGGCCTGCGCATTGCGCCGCGCGATGGCGCCGAGGCGTGCGGCGATGTCGTCGAGCGCCTCGTCCCAGGACACCGGCGCGAACTGCCCCGCGCCCTTCGGCCCGACCCGCTTCATCGGCTGTACCAGCCGGTCGGCGTGGTCGTTGCGCTCGATGTAGCGCGACACCTTGGTGCAGAGCACGCCGCCCGTGTGCACGTGCGCCGGATTGCCCTGCAGCTTGATCGCCACGCCGTCCCGCACGGTGGTGACGAGCGCACAGGTGTCGGGGCAGTCGTGCGGGCAGGCGCCGAGCACGGTGCGGGAGGGGGAAGCCGCCGTGTCGGCCGTCGCGGAAGGTGCCAGGGTCTCAGCCATCGGTTCAGCCTGATCGGTGTGTTCGTGGAAACGTGGATTCTCGGTTCAGCGCAGCAGCTCGGTCACCGTGTGGATCAGCAGCCCGACCAGCCCGCCCACGAGCGTGCCGTTGATCCGGATGAACTGCAGGTCGCGGCCGATGTTGCGTTCCAGCTCGCGCGTCATCTCGTCCGCGTTCCACTGCGCCACACGCTCGACGATGTAGCGCCGGATGTCCTCGCGGTAGCGCTCGATCGCGAGCGGCGCCGCGGCGGTGATCTGCTCGTTGATCCAGCGCCGGATTTCCGCGTCCTGCGCCAGCCGCGCGCCGGCCGAGCCGGCCATCTGCGCGATGCGCTGGCGGATCGTCGAATCGGCGCGGCCGAGGTCGTCGTGCAGCCATGCGAGCAGTTCGCGCCAGAGGTCGTGCAGGTACTCGCCCAGCGCCGGATGCGCCTGCAGCTCCGCGCGGATCTGCTCGCCGCGCGCATGGAATTCGGGGTCGTGCTGCAGCCTCAGAACGAAATCGTCCATGAAGGCGTCGAAGCGCTTGCGCAGCGGATGGTCGGGCTCGGCCGCCAGTTCGTTGAGCGTGCGCGCCACGGCGGCGACGATCTTGCGGGTGCCGAGCCGCGCCGCCATCTGGTCGAGGCCGACGTACTTCAGCGTCCTGACCTCGCGCGCGATGGATTCGGTGATGCGCGCCTGCACGTCCTCGTCGTCCATCAGCGCGGCCACCTGTGCCAGCACGTCGTCGAGCAGCGCCTGGTGCCGCCCGCCGGCCGTCAGCGCGTCGAGCGCCTGACCCAGCAGCCGCGACAGGTCGATCTTCGCCAACCCGGCGGCGGCGGCGCGGCCCAGGAAGTCGCGCACCCGCGCATCGTCGAATGCGCCCAGGCCATAGCGCACCACGGTGACCGCATGCTCGCCCAGCTTGTCACCCGTGGCCGGTTGCGACAGCCAGCCCGCCAGGCGCCCGGCCGGGTCGAACTGCGCGAGCTTGGCCAGCACCTGCGGCGTGCTCAGGAAGTTGTCGACGATGAAGCCGGCGAGCTTGGCGCCGATCCGGTCCTTGTTGGCGGGGATGATCGCGGTGTGCGGGATCGGCAGCCCGAGCGGGTGCCGGAACAGCGCGACCACCGCGAACCAGTCGGCAATCGCCCCGACCATGGCAGCCTCTGCGAAGGCCGCCACATAACCCCAGGCAGGATGCCGCGCGGCCAGCACGCTCGCGACTGCATACAGCAGCGCCGCGGCGCACAGCAGGCCGAGGGCGATCCGCTTCATCGCGATCAGGCGATCTCCCGCGTTGCGGCCAGGTCGAGCAGGAAGCGCTCGCAGCGCGCGAGCTGCTCGATCGACACGTACTCGTCGGGCTGATGTGCCTGCGTGATGCTGCCGGGGCCGCAGACCACGCTCGGAATGCCCGACGCCTTGAACAGGCCGGCCTCGGTGCCGAACGCCACCAGCGTGGTGCCGCTCTCGCCCGACAGGCGCTGCGCGAGCCGCGTGATCGCATCGTCGGCCGAACCGAGGAAGCTGGGCACTTCGCAGATGGTCTCGAAGCTGAAGCCGGCGTCCGGCGCGACCTTCTTCATCGCGTCTTCCTTGTCACGGGCGTAGGCAATGACTTCCTTCTGCATCAGCGCGGCGTCGGCGGTCGGCAGGTTGCGGAATTCGTAGCGGAACTCGGCGTCGCGCGGCACCACGTTGTCGGC
>CAIQMJ010000322.1 GCA_903872875.1 uncultured Variovorax sp. | reverse complement strand
GCTAGCAGCAAGTGTCCCGCAATCGCGTGACCCGGCACCGACCCGATCGTTGCCAAAAAGCCCGCGCAAACGTACGCAGATGCAATTTGCGTCGCAAGACACGCGCTTCGCCCACGCAGACGGATGAAAACCGAGCGGCGGTGCCCCCCGGTTTTTATAATGCGCGGTGACTCTCCCACCCTCCATGCCCGAATCATCTCCCCCTCCGAAGCCCGACAAGGCACCCGAAAGCCGCCGCCCGGTCTGGCTCACCTGGTTGATACGTCTGGTGCTTTGGGCCTTGGGCATCGCTGCGGCAGGCGTTCTTTCGGTGATCTGCGTGATCGCCGTCGCACTCGCCGTCGCGTACCCCAATCTGCCCGATATCTCCGATCTCTCCGACTACCGCCCGAAGCTGCCGTTGCGCGTCTTCTCCGCCGACGGCGTGCAGATCGGCGAGTTCGGCGAGGAACGTCGCAACCTCACGCCGATCGCCACGATCCCCAAGGTCATGAAAGATGCCGTGCTCGCCGCTGAAGACGCGCGCTTCTATGACCATGGCGGCGTCGACTACAAAGGCATGGTCCGCGCCGGCCTCGCCAACATGAACCGCGTGAAGAGCCAGGGCGCCTCGACCATCACGATGCAGGTGGCACGCAACGTCTACCTGAGCTCGGAAAAGACGCTGACCCGCAAGATCTACGAGATCCTGCTGACCTTCAAGCTCGAGCATCTTCTGACCAAGGATCAGATCCTGGAGATCTACCTGAACCAGATCTACCTCGGCAATCGCGCCTATGGCTTCGCGGCCGCGTCCGAAGCCTATTTCGGTAAACCGCTGAAGGACATCACGATCGCCCAGGCGGCGATGCTCGCAGGTCTCCCGAAGGCACCCGGTGCGAACAACCCGGTGAACAACCCGACCCGCGCCCGCGCCCGCCAGCTGTATGTGATCGACCGCATGGAAGATTCCGGCTTCATCACCGCGCAGCAGGCGGCCGACGCCAAGCAGGAGCAACTCCACCTGCGCGACCCGGCCGATCCGGATCGGCTGCACGCCGAGTACGTGGCCGAGACCGTTCGTCAGCTGATGTATGCGCAGTACGGCGACAGCACCTACACGCGCGGACTCAAGGTCTACACGTCGATCGTCTCGACCGACCAGGCCGCTGCATACAAGGCGCTGCGGCGGGGCATCATGGACTATGAGCGTCGGCAGATCTACCGCGGGCCGGAAAAATTCGTGGAGCTGCCGAACTCGGCCAAGGAAGTCGACGAGGCCGTCGACGACGCGCTGGCCGAGCATCCCGACAACGGCGATGTGATGGCGGCGGTCGTGCTGAAGGTCAGCCCGAAGGAAGTCGTCGCCGTGCGCGGCAACGGCGAAGTGCTGCAGATCACCGGTGACGGCCTGAAGCCGGCACAGTCCGGCCTTTCTGACAAGGCGCCACCCAACATCAAGCTGCGCCGAGGTGCCGTGATCCGCGTGGCGCGTGGGGCCAAGAACACCCTGGAAATCACTCAACTGCCGGAAGTCGAGGGCGCGTTCGTGGCGCTCGATCCGCGCGACGGCGCAGTGAAGGCAATGGTCGGCGGTTTCGACTTCAGCAAGAACAAGTTCAACCACGTGACCCAGGCATGGCGCCAGCCAGGCTCGAGCTTCAAGCCCTTCATCTACTCGGCCTCGCTCGAAAAGGGCTTCTCGCCAGCCACGGTGATCAACGATGCCCCGTTGTTCTTCGATGCGGCGACCACCGGCGGACAGCCCTGGGAGCCGAAGAACTACGACGGCGGTTTCGAAGGCCCGATGTCGATGCGCCGCGCATTGATGAAGTCGAAGAACCTGGTATCGGTGCGCATCCTCCAATCGATCGGCACGCGCTACGCGCAGGACTGGATCACCAACTTCGGCTTCGAGCGCGACAAGCATCCCGCCTACCTGCCCATGGCACTGGGCGCGGGTTCGGTGACGCCGATGCAGATGGCCACCGCGTACTCGGTGTTTGCCAATGGTGGCTACCGCGTCAACCCGTACCTCGTGACAAAGATCACCGATCACAAGGACAAGGTGCTGGTCGAAACTCAGCCGCCGCTGCTCAATGAGACGATGCGCGCCATTCCGCAGCGCAACGCGTTCATCATGGACAGCCTGCTGCAATCGGTGGCGAGCGGCGGCACTGCGGCCAAGGCCCAGGCGGCGCTCAAGCGGCCGGACATCTACGGCAAGACCGGCACCACCAACGATTCGCTGGACGCCTGGTTCGCGGGCTTC
>CAIQMJ010000321.1 GCA_903872875.1 uncultured Variovorax sp. | reverse complement strand
GTCGACATCATCTGCTTCCGCAAGCTGGGCCACAACGAGCAGGACACCCCGTCGCTCACCCAGCCGCTGATGTACAAGAAGATCGCCCAGCATCCCGGCACGCGCAAGCTGTACGCCGACAAGCTGGCGACGCAGGGTCTGGGCGCGACGCTCGGCGACGACATGGTCAAGGCGCAGCGCGCGGCCTTCGATGCCGGGAAGAACACCTCCGATCCGGTCCTGACCAACTTCAAGAGCAAGTTCGCCGTCGACTGGAGCCCGTACCTCAACAAAAAGTGGACCGACGCGGCCGACACTGCGATCCCGACCGCCGAGTGGAAGCGCCTGGCCGAGAAGATCACGACCGTTCCGGCCGGCTTCACGGTGCATCCGCTGGTCAAGAAGGTGCTGGACGACCGCGCCGCGATGGGCCGCGGCGATGCCAACGTCGACTGGGGCATGGGTGAGCACATGGCTTTCGCGTCGCTGGTGGCGAGCGGCTATCCGATCCGCCTGTCGGGCGAGGACAGCGGCCGTGGCACGTTCACGCACCGCCATGCCGTGCTGCACGACCAGAACCGCGAGAAGTTCGACGAGGGCACCTACGTGCCGCTGCAGAACGTGGCAGACAACCAGGCGCCGTTCGTCGTCATCGACTCGATCCTGTCCGAAGAAGCCGTGCTGGCCTTCGAATATGGCTATGCGTCGAACGACCCGAACACGCTCGTGATCTGGGAAGCCCAGTTCGGCGACTTCGTGAACGGTGCGCAGGTCGTGATCGACCAGTTCATCGCTTCGGGCGAAGTGAAGTGGGGCCGCGTCAACGGCCTGACCATGATGCTGCCGCACGGCTACGAAGGCCAGGGTCCGGAGCACAGCTCTGCGCGCCTCGAGCGCTTCATGCAGCTGTCGGCCGACACCAACATGCAGGTGGTCCAGCCGACCACTGCCAGCCAGATCTTCCATCTGCTGCGTCGCCAGATGGTGCGCAACCTGCGCAAGCCGCTGATCATCCTCACGCCGAAGTCGCTGCTGCGCAACAAGGACGCGACCTCGCCGATCTCCGAGTTCACCAAGGGCGGTTTCCAGACCGTCATCCCGGATCCGAAGACGCCAAAGGCCGACAAGGTCAAGCGCCTCATCGCCTGTTCGGGCAAGGTCTACTACGACCTGGCCAAGAAGCGCGACGAGAAGGCGGCTGAGGATGTTGCGATCATCCGCGTCGAGCAGCTCTATCCGTTCCCGCACAAGGCGTTCGCGGCCGAGATCAAGAAGTACCCGAACCTGGTCGACGTGGTCTGGTGCCAGGACGAACCGCAGAACCAGGGCGCCTGGTTCTTCGTCCAGCACTACATCCACGAGAACATGCTCGACGGCCAGAAGCTCGGCTACTCGGGTCGCGCCGCTTCGGCGTCGCCTGCAGTCGGCTACTCGCATCTGCACCAGGAACAGCAGAAGGCGCTGGTCGACGGCGCGTTCGCAAAGCTCACGGGATTTGTCCTCACGAAGTGAGTCGGCTCCTTGTT
>CAIQMJ010000320.1 GCA_903872875.1 uncultured Variovorax sp. | reverse complement strand
GGTTGCCCAGAAGTTGATGAGCAGTGGTTTCCCCTTGAGCGATGCGAAGTCGAGTTCACCACCTTCCGGACGCTCGAACTTCGATGCCCAGACTGTCGCATCCAGGCGCTCATGGCTCGAAGTGGAGGCAGTTCCGTGGCGTACCCAAGCCCCACCCACGCCTGCAACCGCAGCCACAGCCGCCACGCCGCCAAACAGCAGCCCACGCCGCATCGATGACGATGAATTCATACGCTGTCCTTCTCGATAAGTCTGCGCAAGGCGGCCAGATCGCCTCTCGGCACGCGCCCCTGCGCATCCGGCTTGAGTGCGCCGCGCAGATCGTCGAAGTCATACACCAGCAGATGCACGCCGACCTCTTCGCCGAGCAGGCGGCTCATCGCGTGCACGCTGAGCGCCTCGACCTGCTCGCCATGGAAACCCGTCACCATGCGTGGCTCGTAATCGACATGGTGGTCGATCAACGCAATTTCTGCGGACTTGGAATCGTCGCAGAACAGCTGGACATAGATGTCGGACAGGCGCGTTGCCGTTCCGTGCCACACCGCGCCGCCCACATGCGGACGGAAGACCTCCATCCGCGCCATCCATTCAAGCGCCAAAACGCGCAGCGCATGCAACTCCTTCGGCTGCGTCTCGGCGCAGAACAGCGCGATGTAGTCACGCACCTCGGCTTCGACCTCTTCGTTGTTCGGCAGCGGAGTGCGCGCCGGCAAACCCATCTCGCGCACGGCTCGTCGCTTGGCCGGGCCGTATTCGAGCCCTTCCTCCACCACGAGGCGGGCAGCGACGGCTGCAATTTCGCGCTTGGACATGTCCATCGAGCCATTTTGCCCGCACCCCGCCTTTGACAGAAGCCCCTGCACGGAGCGTCCCTAGAATTGCCCGGATGCATATTCACATTCTCGGCATCTGCGGCACTTTCATGGGGGGCGTCGCCGCACTCGCGCGCGAAGCCGGCCATCGGGTGACGGGCTGCGACGCTGGCGTCTATCCGCCGATGAGCGATCAGTTGCGCGCGCTTGGCATCGACCTGATCGAAGGTTTTGGCGCCGACCAATTGGCGCTGCGACCCGACATGTTCGTGGTCGGCAACGTGGTTTCCCGAGCTCGACTTTCGGACGGGACGCCGAAGTTTCCCTTGATGGAAGCCGTCCTCGATGCAGGCACGGCCTATACCAGCGGACCGCAATGGCTCGCCGAGCACGTGCTGCAGGGCCGTCACGTGCTCGCAGTTGCCGGCACCCATGGCAAGACGACGACGACCTCGATGCTCGCCTGGGTCCTGGAGCGCGCCGGGCAGGCGCCGGGCTTCCTCGTCGGCGGCGTGCCGCTGGATTTCGGCGTGTCGGCCCGGCTCGGCTCGCAACGCCCTTTCGTGATCGAAGCCGACGAATACGACACGGCCTTCTTCGACAAGCGCAGCAAGTTCGTGCACTACCGGCCGCGCACCGCCATCCTGAACAACCTCGAGTTCGACCATGCCGATATCTTCGAAGACCTGAATGCGATCGAGCGGCAGTTCCATCATCTGGTGCGAACCGTGCCCGGTGCAGGCCGGATCGTCGCGAATGACGCCGAGGAAAGCCTGAAGCGCGTATTGGCGCAAGGCTGCTGGAGCGAACTCGCGACCTTCGGTGCCGAAGGTCTCTGGCAAGCACGCGGTGCACATGACGCCTTCGACGTACTGCGCAGCGGTGAACCCGTCGGGCGGGTCGAGTGGGCACTTTCAGGTCAGCACAACCAGATGAATGCCCTGGCGGCGATCGCTGCGGCAGAACATGTCGGCGTCTCGCCGGCCACGGCGGCCGAAGCGCTGGGCCGCTTCCGCAACGTACGCCGCCGGATGGAACTGCGCGGCAGCATCGAACGTGATGGCGGCACGATCACGGTGTACGACGATTTCGCACACCATCCGACCGCCATCCGCACCACGCTCGATGGCCTGCGACACAAGCTGGACGCTGCGGGGCAACGCCGGGATCGCATCCTCGCGGTCTTCGAGCCGCGCAGCAACACGATGAAGCTGGGAACCATGGCAGCGCAACTGCCATGGAGCCTTGAAGCGGCCGACCTCTCGTTCTGCCATACAGATGGCCTGGGCTGGGACGCTGCCGCCGCGCTCGCTCCCATGGGCGTACGGGCACAGGTCGCAGAGGCGATCGATCCGCTGGTCGCACAAGTCACCGCCGCGGCCCGGCCGGGCGATCACATCGTCTGCATGAGCAACGGTGGATTCGGCGGCGTGCACGACAAACTGCTCGGCGCGCTGCGTCGCCATCCGCGATGAACATGCAAACACGCGCGCAGCAGCTGATCGATCTGCTGCAGTTGCAACCGCACCCCGAGGGCGGCTGGTATCGCGAAGTCTTTCGTTCGAACGCGCGGGTGAGGCCTGAAGCTGAAGAACGTTTTCCGCGTGCCGCGCTCACGACGATCTACTTCCTGCTGGAAGCACACCAGCATTCACGCTGGCACCGCGTGACTTCAGACGAAGTCTGGGTGCATCTGGAAGGTGCGCCGATCACGCTCTGGACCTGCGATGCCGCGCTGCGCACCGCGCCAGCCCATGTTCGCCTGGGTCTGGTTGATGCGCATGGCACCCGTCCCCAGCACATCGTGCCCGCCGGACAATGGCAGGCAGCGCGGCTGCTCGCGACGCATGGCCATGGCGACTTCGCACTGGCAGCCTGCACAGTCGCGCCGGGCTTCGACTTTGCCGACTTCTCGATGATGCCAGCGGACAGTGAGGAAGCGGCACTGATGCGCCACCATTGGCCTGACCTGGCAGGAATGATCTAGCGACCCGCCGGCCGGCCGCCGCCCCGCTTACCCACGTCGCTGCTTGACCGCCTGCGACAACGTGTCGAGCACCTGCACGGAATCGTTCCATCCGAGGCAGGCGTCGGTGATGCTCTTGCCGTACTCGAGATCGGCCAGCATGTCCTTGCCCGGTGTGAACTTCTGGGCACCAGGCTGCAAATGGCTTTCGATCATCACGCCGAACACACTGCGGCTGCCGCCGGCCAGCTGCGCAGCGATATCGCTCGCCACATCGACCTGTTTCTGGTGTTGCTTGCTGCTGTTCGCATGACTGCAGTCGACCATCAACGTCGGTGACAATTGCGCCGCTTCGAGGTCTCGGCAGGCTGCTGCAACGCTGGCTGCGTCATAGTTCGGAGCCTTGCCGCCGCGCAGGATCACGTGGCAATCCTTGTTGCCGTTGGTCTGAACGATCGCGACCTGGCCGTTCTTGTGGACCGACAGGAAATGGTGTCCGCGCGCTGCGGCCTGGATCGCATCGGTGGCAATCCGGATGTTGCCGTCGGTGCCGTTCTTGAACCCGATCGGCGCAGAGATACCGGACGCCAGCTCGCGGTGGACCTGACTCTCGGTGGTGCGCGCACCGATCGCGCCCCAGCTGATCAGGTCGCCGATGTACTGCGGCGAG
>CAIQMJ010000319.1 GCA_903872875.1 uncultured Variovorax sp. | reverse complement strand
TGACGCATCTGTTGCGCAACGCCGTCGACCATGGCATCGAGCTGCCTGAACGCCGGCTGGCCGCGGGCAAGCCGGCGGAGGGTGTGCTGCGACTGCACGCGCGGCACAGCGCGGGGATGCTCGTGATCGAGATATCGGACGACGGCGCGGGTGTCGACCTGGACATGCTTCGGCACGAGATCGTCGAGCGCACGCTGTCGAACGCAGAGACCGCCGCGAGGCTCAGCGAGGCCGAACTGCTCGAGTTCCTGTTCCTGCCCGGCTTCAGCACGCGCGATGCCGTCACCGAGATATCCGGCCGCGGCGTCGGACTGGACGTGGTGCAGAACATGGTCCGGCAGTTGCGCGGTGCCGTGCGTGTACAGCAGCAATTCGGCCGCGGCACGAAGTTCGTGCTCGAGATGCCGCTGTCGCTGTCGGTGGTGCGCAGCCTGCTGGTGGAGATAGGCGGCGAGAACTACGCCTTCCCGCTGGCTTACGTCGCGCATGCGCTGGAGGTTCCGCTCGGCGACATCGAGCAGCTCGAGGGCCACCAGCACGTCCGCTTCCAGGGCCGCCAGATCGGGCTGGTGTCCGCGCGCCAGTTGCTGCAGTACGGCGAGGCGCAGTCCGCCTCCGGTACGGCCTGCGTGGTGGTGATCGGCGATCATGACATCACCTACGGCGTGGCCGTCGACCGCTATCTGGGTGAACGCACCGTGGTGGTCCAGCCGCTCGATCCGCGACTCGGCAAGGTGCAGAACATCCAGGCTGGCGCCTTGATGGAAGACGGCACACCGTTGCTGATCCTCGATGTCGAAGACCTGCTGCTGTCGATACACAAGCTGGTGGCCGGTGGACGGCTGGCCCGGGTCGACGCCGGCGCGGCGCCGGTCGGTGTCGAGCGCCGCAAGCGCGTGCTGGTGATCGACGACTCGTTGACCGTGCGCGAACTGGAGCGCAAGCTGCTGCTGAATCGCGGCTACGACGTCGCGGTCGCGGTGGACGGGCTGGACGGCTGGAACATGCTGCGTGCCGAGGCTTTCGATCTCGTCGTGAGCGACGTCGACATGCCGCGCATGGACGGCATCGAGCTGGTGTCGCGCATCAAGCGCGACCCGCGGCTGCAGAACGTGCCGGTGGTCGTGGTGTCCTACAAGGACCGGCAGGACGACCGGCAGCGCGGCCTCGACGCCGGCGCCGACTACTACCTGGCGAAGAGCAGCTTCCACGACGAGGCATTGCTCGACGCGGTTGAGGATTTGATCGGAAGGGCGCGGCCATGAAGATCGGTATCGTCAACGACATGCCCCTGGCGGTCGAGGCACTGCAGCGCGCGGTATCTCTGGAGCCCGGCTTCCAGGTGATCTGGCGCGCGGCCAATGGCGCCGAGGCGGTGGAGCGTTGCGCCGCGCAGCGGCCCGACGTGATCCTGATGGACCTGATCATGCCGGTGATGGACGGCGTCGAGGCCACGCGCCGCATCATGGCCGAGACGCCGTGCGCCATCGTGATCGTCACCGTCAACGTGGGTGGACAGACCGGGCGCGTATTCGACGCCATGGGCTACGGCGCGCTGGATGCGGTCGACACGCCGGCACTGGGGCAGGGCGACATCCGGGAAGCGGCAGCACCGCTCCTGCGCAAGATCCGCAACGTCGGCTGGCTGATCGGCCACTTCAATGGCGGTCGGCCGGCTGCCGCCAAGGCGGCGCGCACGGCACCGCCGTGGCAATTGCCGCCCCTGGTGGTCATCGGCGCATCGGCCGGCGGACCACCCACGCTCGCGAAACTTCTGAGCGCGCTGCCGGCGAACTTTCCGGCTGCGATCGTGCTGGTCCAGCACGTGGATGCGCAATTCGCCGCAGGCATGGCCACCTGGCTCGACCAGCAAGTGGGACGCCCGGTCCGGCTTGCAAGCTCGGGCGAAAGGCCGGCGGCCGGCATCGTGCTGCTGGCCGGCACCGACGACCATCTTCATCTGCAGGCCGATGGCTACCTTCGCTACACGAGCGAGCCGCGCGAAAGCCTCTACCGGCCGTCGATCGACGTGTTCTTCGCCGACGTGGCCCGCCACTGGAAAGGCGAGGCGGCCGGTGTGCTGCTGACCGGCATGGGCCGCGACGGCGCCGAGGGACTGAAAGCCATGCGCGAGCGCGGCTTCCTGACCATCGCGCAAGATCAGGCGACCAGCGCCGTCTACGGCATGCCGAAGGCGGCGGCTGCGCTGAACGCCGCCGTCGAGATACTGCCGTTGACCGACATCGCGCCGCGGCTGGCCCACCTGTTCCCGGCGCCGGGCCCCGGTCCGCTTGCGGCATCTCCCAAAGGAAATTGACATGCCTCCCAATCTCGAGAGTTTCCCCCTGAGCGGGATGCCGACGCCCACCGCCATGGTGCTGCTGGTCGACGACCAGGTGATGGTCGGTGAGGCCATCCGTCGCGCGCTGGCAAACGCTCCGAACATCGACTTCCATTTCTGCCAGGACCCGCAGGAAGCACTCGGTACCGCCGTGGCAACGCGCCCGACGGTGATCCTGCAGGACCTGGTGCTGCCTGGCGTGAACGGGCTCACGCTGGTGCAGGCCTACAGGGCCAATCCGGTGACACGCGACATTCCGATCATCGTGCTGTCGACCAAGGAGGACGCGTCGGTCAAGAGCGCTGCGTTCGCTGCGGGCGCCAACGACTATCTGGTCAAGCTGCCGGACACGATCGAACTGATCGCCCGGATCCGCTATCACTCGCGCTCCTATCTCGCCATGGTCCAGCGGGACGAGGCCTACCACGCCCTGCGGCAGAGCCAGCAGCAGTTGCTGGAGTCGAATCTCGAACTGCGCCGCCTCATGAATTCGGATGGCTTGACCGGCCTGGGCAACCGGCGCTATTTCGACGAGTACCTCGGCGCCGAATGGGATCGCGCCGTTCGTCAGGGGCTTGAACTCAGCGTGCTGATGATCGACGTGGACAACTTCAAGGCCTATAACGACTGCTACGGCCATATCCCGGGTGACGAAGCGCTCAAGCGCGTGGCCGGTGCAATCCTCGCAGCCTGCAATCGGCCGACGGACCTGGCCGCACGCTTCGGTGGCGAAGAATTCTCGGTCATCCTGCCCGGGATGCCGGCCGGCGGCGCACGGCTGGTGGCCGAAAAATTGCGCCGGGCCGTCGAGGCAATGCAGATTCCACACGCCGATTCGGCCACGGGCGCGTGGCTGTCGGTCAGCGTGGGCGTGGCCTCGGGCATACCGCAGGTCGGCGGCAAGTTCTCGGACCTGATCGAGATCGCCGACCGAAGCCTCTACCAGGCCAAGCGCCACGGCCGCAACCAGGTCGTGATGGGCGAACCCTTGCACCCGATCTGAAACGCGGGGCACGAACACGGATGCCGCGGCGTACGCGGCCCCGGACTCAGATCATCGGAACCAGGGCGCCGTCCATCGCCAGGATGGCGCCGGTGATGTAGCTGGCTTTCGACGACGCGAGAAACAGAACGGCGTTGGCGATTTCCTCGGGCTTGGCAATGCGCTGCAGCGGCAATCTGGCCGTGGCGCGGGCGAGGGCGTCTGCCGTCTCGATGCCTTGCGAGCGCGCATCGGCCGCCATGCCTTCCTGGAGCCGTTCGGTCAGCGTCAGCCCTGGATTCACGGCATTCACGCGCACACCCCTGGGTCCG
>CAIQMJ010000318.1 GCA_903872875.1 uncultured Variovorax sp. | reverse complement strand
ATGAAGTTTGGACCTGATCGCCGCTTGAAAACGCTTCGAAAAAGAACCGCCGCGTTCACGAACGACGAACAATCCATCGTCGTCAGCCGACGGCGCCGGCCCCCGGATCGCTCAGCTCAGATGCTTTGCGAAGAAAGCCAGCGTGCGCTCTTTCGCCAGCATCGAAGCCGGTGCATCGTAGGACCCGCGCTGGTCGCAATTGAAGCCATGGTCGGCCTCGTAGACCTGGACCTCGACCTCCGGATGCGCCTTGGCAAAGGACTCGACCGTGTCCAGCGTGATGTGGCTGTCCTTGCTGCCGAAGTGCGCGAGTACCGGCACCTTGGGATGGCGCGCCGGCTCCGTGCCGACCGTCATGCCGCCGCCGTAGTACGGCACTGCTGCGGAGAGACCCGACACGCTGGCCGCGGCACGCCAGGCCAGCAGACCGCCATAGCAGTAGCCGACGATGCCGACCTTGCCTGCGCGACCCGCGTAGTCGACCGCAGCCTGGATGTCCTGCAGCACGCCTGGTGCGGGGAGCGCCTCGACTGCCGCCTTGAGGGCAACGCCGGCTTTCATGTCTTCGCCCGTGTAGCCGAGATCGACACCGGCCTTCGCGCGATGGAAGGTCGCAGGCGCCACGGCCAGATAGCCGTCGGCCGCATAGCCGTCCGCCACCGAACGGATGTGCGAATTGACGCCGAAGATCTCCTGCACCACGACGACGGCGCCCTTGGGCTTGCCCGCGGGCTCCGCCACATAGGCAGAAAAAGTGAAGCCGTCGGCTGCGGTGAGATCGATGAATTGACCCATGGTCATGCTCCTTGTGTGTGAGAGGGAAAAGGTTGAAGTGCGCGTGCCAGGAAGTCGAGGCGGTCCTGGCCCCAGAAGATTTCGCCATCGACGACATAGCTCGGCGCACCGAAAACCTGCGCATCGATGGCTTGCTGCGTGTAGTCCTCGTAGCGCTCCTGCACGGCCTGGCTCAGCGACTGCTCCATGCGCTTCGCCGACAGGCCGCATTCGGCCAGCAGCGTGTCGAGCAGCTTCGGATCGGCGATGTTGCGCTCATGGACCCAGACTGCCGAGAACACGGCGGCGCAGAGCCGCATCGCAGCCTCGGTGCCGTCGTGCTGGTCGACCGCGATGATCAGGCGCGCCGAGTCGTCGCCCGAGACCGGGAAGAACTTGGGCTTCGGATTCAGGGGCAGGCCGAGATGCCGCGAGAAGCGCGCCAGCTCGACCAGCCGGTAGGCCTGGCGCTGCGGTGCGCGCTTGCCCAGCGGCAGCCCGCCCGATATCGGAAACACCGCGCCGAAATCGACCGGCCGGATGCGCACGGTGGCACCCGCCTTCGCCGCGAGATCGGCGAAGCGCGCGTGACCCAGATAGGTCCACGGGCTTTGCGGCGTGAAGTAGTAGTCGATGGTGCGTGGCACGGCGTCTCCTCGATGATGTAATCCGGGTCCGGGAAGGTTTTTTAACTGACGCGCAGCTTTTGTGCAGGAGGCGGGACTTGGACCAGGTGCTCTTGATTACCGGCGGCAGCCGCGGCATCGGTGCCGCAACGGCTTTGCTCGCAGCGCAACGCGGCTATGCGGTGGCCGTGAACTACGCCACCCAATCGCTGGCTGCCGACGAGGTGGTGCGCACCATCCGCGCCGCTGGCGGCACGGCGATCACCGTGCAGGCCGACGTCGGCGACGAGGCGCAGCTGACCGCGATGTTCGAGAAGGTCGACGCCAGGCTCGGCCGGCTCACCGCGCTGGTCAACAACGCGGGCGTGGTCGACATGCAGGCACGGGTCGACGAAATGAGCGTCGAACGGCTCGAGCGCATGTTCCGCATCAACGTGATCGGCAGCTTCGTCTGCGCGCGCGAAGCGGTGCGGCGCATGAGCACGCGGCATGGCGGCAGCGGCGGCGCGATCGTCAACATCTCGAGCGCGGCGGCGCGGCTGGGCTCGCCCGGCCAGTACGTCGACTACGCGGCGAGCAAGGGTGCGATCGACACCTTCACGCTCGGTCTGGCGAAGGAAGTGGCGGACGAAGGCGTCCGCGTGAACGCCGTGCGCCCGGGCCTGATCGAAACCGAGATCCATGCGTCCGGCGGCATGCCCGACCGCGCCCGCACGCTGGCGCCCAGCGTGCCCATGAAGCGCACCGGCACGGCAGAGGAAATCGCCAGTGCCATCCTCTGGCTGCTGTCCGCCGAAGCGGCCTACACGACGGGCGCGTTGCTCGACGTTGCCGGGGGCCGCTGATGGCCAGCCCGACCATGGACCTGATCAAGCCGCTGATCACGCTGCTGGCCATCGTGAATCCGCTGGCGATCGTGCCCTTCTTCATCCACTACACGCAGGAATACAACGAGCGCCAGCAGCGCCGCACGGCCTGGATATCCGCCTTCAGCGCCTTCGTCGTCATCGCCATCAGCGCGCTGCTCGGGCTGCAGGTGCTGGCCTTCTTCGGCATCACGATCGCGAGCTTTCAGGTCGGCGGCGGCATGCTGCTGCTGATCAGCGCGCTCAACATGCTCAATGCCCAGCCGGCAGAGGCCAAGACCAACCGCGAGGAGATCCGCGCGACCGAGGTGAAGGCATCGCTCGGCGCATCGATCGCCGTGGTGCCGCTGACCATCCCGCTGCTGACCGGCCCGGCCACCATCTCGACGATGGTCATCTATGCCGAGAAGACGCGCCACATCTGGGAACTGGCGGTGCTGGTCGGCTACGGCGCCATCATCGGCCTGGCGACCGGCATCACCTTCTCGCTGGCCGAGCCGATCGGCCGCGTGCTGGGCAAGACCGGCATCAACGTGATGACACGGCTGATGGGCCTGATCCTCGCCGCACTGGCGGTCGAGGTGATGGCCGACGGGCTCGGCAAGCTGTTCCCGGCACTGGCGCGTACGGGCTGAGTCGGCCGGTCAGCGCTGCTGATCGACCCAGCCGACCAGTTCGGCCACCGCCGCATCGGTGGCTGCTGCCAACGCCTTCACGCCGCCCGCCGCATCCGCGCTCGACGCCGGCTTCTGTGCGGTGAAGCTGTGCTGCGCGATCACGCGATCGCCTGCGGGCGTGCTCTGGATCAGCGTGGCGCGCAGGCGCACCAGGCCGGCACTCGTGGCCGGCGCATCGAAGTACTGGCTGAACTCGTCGAGCGATACGCGCAGCGTGTTCGGCCGCGTGCCCTGCGACCGCGCGAGCGTCGCGCTCTCTTCCGGTCCGAGCACGGTGCGCCGCGTCGCGAGCGCGTCGCGCAAACGCTGATGCACCAATTGCACGGGCGCCACGCTCCACCGTGCGAGTCCGTAGGGCCGCAGTTCGTTGCCGTCCGCGTAGCCGAGCCGGTAGAGCAGCTGCGTGCCTTCGAGCCGCGCGCTGGCGTCGATCTCGGCGAGCGCGATCGCCGGCAGCGACGGCGCTGCAGCCACCGGGGTCGCAGGCAGCGTGGTCGGCAGACCCGGTCCGAAGTCGTACAGCACGGCACGCGCCGGCCGGTCGGGCAATGCGCCGCAGCCGGCCGACAGCAGCGCCACCGCAAGCGCCGCACCAGCGGTTGTGCCGCGGCCGGCCCGCGTCAGGAGGGCGGCGCGGGAGACGGATGTCGAGGGTGTGTTCATGGTCATCGCCTTCAGGGACGCGCAGCCGGCGCGCCGGCCGCCGGTGCGGAAAAGCCGGGTTCGCCCGGCCCGGCCATCACGCCGCCGTTGCCGAACAACAGCGACTGCGGGTTGTCGTTGATGCCGTCCGCAGCGCGCCCGAGCCGGCGCACCGCGTGCGACGTGTCCTCGGCCACGCGGTTGAGCCGCGGCAGGGTCGCGTTGTTGAACGAATCGACCGCCTGCGACAGCGCCTTGGTGCCGTCGCCGAGCCGGTCCATCGGGCCATCGGGCGCGTTGAGCCGGGTCGCGGTCGCATTGAGGCTGTTGGCCACGCGCGAGACGTCGCCGGCAGCGGTCTTGAGCGAGCCCATCGTGTCGCGCGTTCGATCGACCAGCGGCGGCAGCGCGGCCAACGCGGGGTTCAGGCCGTTCTTCACGGTGGCATCGATCTGGCGGGTCAGCTGGTTGGCACTGGCTGCAGCCTGCGCGATGTTCTCCAGCGCGTCGGCGATGCGCTTCTGGTTGCGGTCGTCGAGCAGCGTGTTGACGCGCGTGGTGACCTGCTCGACCTGCTTGATGATCGCCTCGCCCCGGTCCTGCAGCTGCGCGAGCATCGACTGGCGCAGCGGAATGCGCGGCGGGTCGTCGGCGTTCGGTACCAGCGCGACCTGCGACTCGCCCTTGTCGTCGAGCGCGATGAAGGCCAGGCCGGTGACGCCCTGGTAGCTCAGCGTCGCATAGCTCGACTGCGTGAGCGGCACGCGCATCTTCCTTGCCCCGGATGTGAGCGTCAGGTGCTTGTGGTCGACGAAAATCCT
>CAIQMJ010000317.1 GCA_903872875.1 uncultured Variovorax sp. | reverse complement strand
GCTCGCGCAGGAGCCCGTTTCGGCCGTGGCAGTGGCCGTGCCGGTCGCAGTGCCGGCTGTGCCAACTGCCGTGCCGCGCGTCGAGGCCGCCAACGAGCCGGTTTTCCGCTGGAAATTGGTTGCAGGAGCTGCATCGCTTGCGGCGGCGGCCGCCATTGGATGGAACTGGGTCGGCAGTGCTGGTGCGCCAGTGGGGCCGCAATTGGCACAGCAACAGGGCGCAGCCGTGTTGGCTGCGACCGAGACGTCCCGCGCAGCGACCGTGCCGCAGCTCGAGTCCAACCAGGTATTGGTAGGCAACCGTCCGCAGGTGATGTTGCGCGATCCGCGGCTCGACCAGCTGCTCGAGGCTCACCAGCAAGCGGGCGGCGCTTCGCAGATGCCTTCGGGCTTCCTGCGCAATGCGACTTTCGAAGGGCCCTCGCGCTGACATCAATGACCGTTTCGATGTCGAATCCTGCACGCCGGGCCGTGCTCGCGCTTGCAGCGTTTTGCGCGGTGCCCTGGGTCATCGCCGAGACGCGGGGTGTCGCTTCGCATTCGCCGCCGCTGGCCGATGTACCTCCTCCTTCGCTTGACGCCGTCGAGTGGTTGCGTCGCATGCATGTTGCTTCGCGTCAGCGCAGTTATGTGGGTACTTTCGTCGTATCAGCGCCCACCGGCAATCTTTCCAGTGCGCGCATTTGGCATGTGGCCGAGGCTGGCCAGTTGATGGAGCGGATCGAAGTTCTTACTGGCCCGGCACGTTCGACCTTCCGCCGCAACGAGCAGGTGATGACTTTCCTGCCTGACACAAAGGTCGCCAAAAGCGAGACACGCGAAAATCTCGAACTCTTCCCCAATCTGCCGGGCAAACCCGATTCGTCGATCAGCGAACTCTACAGTGCCGGTCTGCTCGGAAAGGGCCGCGTAGCGGGCTTCGATGCGGACGTGGTGCAACTGGCGCCGCGAGATCGACTGCGTTTCGGCTATCGGCTCTGGAGCGAGCGGCGTTCCGGTCTCGTGATCGCATTGCAGACGATTGACGGCGAGGGTCGTGTTGTCGAACAGTCGGCTTTTTCCGAGCTTCAACTTGATGCCCCCGTCAAGGCGCAAGTGTTGGCCCAGATGATGGGAAACACTGCCGGCTACCGTGTGGAAAAGTCCGAGCTCGAGCGGACGACCGCTGCTGCCGAGGGATGGGCGCTCAAGAGCGCCGTGGCGGGTTTCAAACCTGTCAATTGTTATCGCCGTGCGCTGGATGGCACTGCGAAGCCCGAGCGCACCATGCAGTGGACTTTTTCCGACGGTCTGGCCTCGGTATCGCTGTTCATCGAACCTTTCGATGCACAACGCGCTGCGCGCGAAGAGACTTTGGTGCTCGGCGCCACTCATACGCTGACGCGCCGTCTGATCGACAAGAACGGCGACTGGTGGTTGACTGTGGTAGGCGAGGTGCCCGCGCAGACGCTCGAAGCATTTGCGCAGGGCCTGATTCGCACGCGCTGATGCCGAACCAAACGTGCGGCATCCGTTCAGAGCCCTATGTGATTGTTCGCAGTTCTTTGCCGAAGAAAGAGATCCGATGATGTTCCAAATCGAAGCAAAAAGACTTCGTTCGTTTCTGCTGGCTGGCGCGTTGGCCGCTACCGCTGTCAGCGCATTTCTGCCGATCGACTCTGTCCACGCGCAGACCCGCACGTTGCCTGACTTCACCGATCTGGTCGACCAGGTCGGCCCGTCGGTGGTGAATATCCGCACGATCGAGAAAGTGCAGCGCGGCAGTGCCGCGAATGGCGAGATGGACGAGGAAATGCAGGAATTCTTCCGGCGCTTCTTCGGCCAACCCGCGCCGGGCGCTCCGCGTCAACAGACGCCCCGACCGAATCGTCCGCAGGAGCCGCAACAGGAAGAAGAGCGTCCTCGTGGCGTCGGTTCGGGTTTCATCCTGAGCGCCGACGGGTACGTGATGACCAATGCGCACGTCGTTGAGGACGCGTCGGAAGTGCTGGTCACGTTGCCCGACAAACGCGAATTCAAGGCCAAGATCGTCGGCGCCGACAAACGCACCGACGTTGCCGTCGTCAAGATCGATGCAACGGGTCTGCCTGCTGTCAAGGTCGGTGATATTTCCCGCCTGCGTGTCGGCGAGTGGGTGATGGCCATCGGTTCGCCGTTTGGACTGGAAAACACCGTCACAGCGGGCATCGTGAGCGCGAAGCAGCGTGACACGGGCGAATATCTGCCTTTCATCCAAACCGATGTCGCGATCAATCCCGGCAATTCTGGCGGTCCGTTGATCAACATGCGTGGCGAGGTCGTGGGCATCAACAGCCAGATCTATTCGCGTTCGGGTGGCTTCATGGGCATCTCATTCTCGATTCCGATCGATGAGGCGATCCGGGTGAGCGAGCAACTGAGGACGTCGGGCCGGGTATCGCGAGGGCGGATCGGTGTGCAGATCGATCAGGTCACGAAAGACGTGGCCGAGTCCATCGGCCTCGGCAAGGCGCAGGGCGCGCTGGTGCGTGGTGTGGAAGTCGGTTCGCCTGGCGAGAAGGCGGGGGTCGAGCCAGGCGACATCATCACCAAATTCGATGGTAAACCCATCGAGAAGCCTAGCGATCTGCCGCGTCTCGTGGGCAACACGAAGCCGGGTACCAAGAGCACGCTGACGGTGTTTCGCCGCGGTACCTCGCGCGACCTCGCGGTGACGATTGCGGAGATCGAACCCGACAAGCCGGTGGCGCGCGCAACCGAACGCGAAGAACCGGCGCCCAAGCAGTCCTCGTCGGCTGCGGCCAAGTCGCTGGGGCTGGCCGTGAGTGAATTGACTGACGCGCAGAAGAAGGAACTCAAGGTCAAGGGCGGCGTGAAGATCGACGCGGCGACCGAGGCGGCTGCACGCGCAGGCCTGCGCGAAGGTGACGTCATCCTGGCGGTGGGCAATGTCGAGGTGTCGAGCATGAAGGAGTTCGACGCCGCGATCGGGCGGGCAGACCGCAGCAAACCTGTCAGCGTGTTGTTCCGCCGCGGCGAGTGGGCGCAGTATGCGTTGATCCGCGGTACCCGCTGACGTTCCCTTTTCGCCGTCAAGTGGCCCCACCCGCTAGTCGGATTTGGGGCCTTTTTATTGTGAAAGATTCGATCGCAATGCGTGCGTATCCGGAATTTTGAAATGCCACTTCGAGCTCAATTTGTTAGTGAACGCCAACTTTTTCCAAGTTGTAACGATGCTTTTTAGTAGAATAGCTGCTTGAGAGAGCCATCCTCCTGCATAAGCGCGGAGGTTGGCTCCACGATGCGGTATGACTGGGAGCCGTCCACCGATGCTCCACAGTTCGCCCACAAGTTGTCCCAAAACTCATCCACCGATTCTGTTGATAAGTTGTTTATAACTTCCATGTTGCTGACCTGCAACGACCCTTCCAGCTGAGCTTCCGTCATGTACGCGCCCCCCTTTTTGCCTACAATGAAGCTCCAACTACTGCAGTTGCCATTGCTTGTTGGTTCAGGGCGCGTCTCCTTCAGACGCGCCCTTTTTTCTTGCCCTTCGCATTCTGCGTACGAGGCAATTCAAGTACTTAAGCGTTCCCGTTGATGAATCACATCAGAAATTTCTCG
>CAIQMJ010000316.1 GCA_903872875.1 uncultured Variovorax sp. | reverse complement strand
GCGTTGGTCGACAGGTTGCCGCCGATGGTGCAGGAGCCGCGCGCCCCGAGGTCGAGCGGAAAGTACATGCCGGCCGCTTCGGCTCGCGCCTGGATCTCGCCGAGCGGCGTGCCGGCCAGCACGGTCATCGTGCCCATCACGGTGTCGATCTCCTCGATGCCGCTCATGCGCTCGAAGGACATCACCGCGCCGTCCGCCACCGGGTGCGCGCCGCCGGCCAGGCCGGTCAGTCCGCCCTGCGGCACCAGCGGCACGCGCAGTTGCGTGCACAGCTGCATCGCGATGCTCACATCCCGCGTGCTGCGCGGGCGCAGCAGCAGCGCGGGCTGCACCGGCGGCAGGCCGGACCAGTCGTGCCAGTGCTTCGCGTCGATCGCCTCGCGATCGACCACGGTGCCTTCGGGCAGGGCTGCGGCAAAGGTCTGTTCCAGGCTGTCGTGCATATCGAGTCCTTGATGGGCGCGCCTGGGCGCTTGTGGCATTGGCTCAGGCGGACACCGCCGCCGCATCGGCCGGCACAGGCGGCCAGGGCATGTTGGCGTCGGCCGGCGGCACCGCACCGAGCAGCAACCGCGTGTACGCATGCTGCGGGTCGGCGAAGACCGCGTCCGTCGGCCCCTGTTCGACGATGCGGCCGGCCTGCATCACGATCACGCGCGAGCACAGGTAGCGCACCACCGACAGATCGTGCGAGATCAGCAGCAGCGCCACGCCATGGCGGCGGCCGAGGTCGAGCAGCAGGTTCAGGATCTGCGCCTGCACCGACACGTCGAGGCCCGAAACGATCTCGTCCGCCACCAGCAGCCGCGGCATCACGCACAACGCGCGGCCGATGTTGACGCGCTGCTTCTGGCCGCCCGACAGCTGCGTCGGAAAGCGCTCGAGGCTGTCGGCAGGCAGGCCGACGTCGCGCAGCAGTTCGGCCGCGCGGTCGGCGCGCGACACGCCGCCGATCGCACTCGCTTCGGTGCGATCGACCTCGTACGCCTGCGTGAGCAGCCGATAGACCGAGCGGCGCGGATTCAGCGCCGAGTGCGGGTCCTGGAAGATCATCTGCACATGCTCGCGCGTGAGCCGCAGCAGGGCGGGGCTCGCATCGCCGAGCGGCTGGCCTTCGATCGTGATGCGTCCGCTGGTGGCACGTTCGGCGCCGACGATCAGCCGCGCGACCGAACTCTTGCCGCTGCCGCTTTCGCCGACGATGCCGACGAACTCGCCGGGCCGCACCGACAGCGTCAGCGCATCGACCGCCGTGTTGTGAACCTTGCGCTGGCCCCAGAGGCCGCGTCGCGCGGTGTAGCGCAGCGTGACGTCCTGCAGGTCGACCAGCGGCGCGGCCTGCGGGTCGCCGGTGGGGGCGCGCCATTCCGGCGCTGCCGCGTCGGCAACTTCATCCGGCGCGCGCGCGGCCACTTCGCAGGTCGCGGCGCAACGCACCCAATGCCCCGGTGCGCTCTCGTGCAGCGCGGGCGGGCTCGATTCGCAAGCGGCGTTGCGCGTCGGGCAGCGCGAGGCGAAGCGGCAGCCTGCGATGTTGGCGAGCGTCGACACGCCGGGCATCTGACCTTCGAGGGCCGGCAGTTCGCGGCGTGCGCCGTGCACGTCGGGCGTGGCCGCCTGCAGTGCGCGCGTGTACGGATGGCGCGGCTGGCGCAGCACGTCCTTGGCCGGGCCGTACTCGACCTGCTCGCCCGCATACAGCACCGCGATGTCGTCGCACACATGCGCTGCCAGCCGCAGGTCGTGCGTGATGAGCAGCACGGCGGTCTGGTGCTTGCGCTGCAGCTGCGCCACCAGCGACAGCACGTGCGCCTGGCTCACCACGTCGAGCGCGGTGGTCGGCTCGTCCGCGATGATCAAGGCTGGCTCGGCCGCGAAGGCCATCGCGATCAGCACGCGCTGGCACTGGCCGCCCGACAGCTCGTGCGGATAGCGGCGCGCCATCTCCTCGGGCTTCGGCAGGTGCACCGACGCGAGCTGCGCGCGGATGGCCTCGGCCCGCTGCGCCGCGGGCACGCCGAGCAGCATCAGGTGCTCGTCGAAGGTCTGGCCGATCGTGAGCACCGGGTTCAGCGCGGTCAGCGGCTCCTGCGGGATGAAGGCGATGCGGCGGCCGAGCAGCGCGCGCCAGGCGTCGGGTTTCTGCGCCAGCAGCTCGATGCCGTCGAAGAGCACGCGGCCGCGCGTCACCTCGAAGCCCGGCGGCGTGTGGCCCGCGATGAGGCGGCCGATCATGCTCTTGCCCGCGCCCGATTCACCGACGAGCCCGAGCACCTTGCCGCGTTCCACCGAGAAGGACACGTCGCGCAGCAGTTCGACCTGCCGGCCGCCGACGCGCGCGCTGAGGTCGAGGTTGATGAGGGACAGGATGCTCATTGGTTCAGCTCATTCATTCGCCACGCCTCTTGAGCCGCGGGTCGAGCGCCACGCGCAGACCGTCGCCGAGCAGGTTGCAGCCGAGCACGGTGACGACGATGGCCGCCACCGGCACCAGCAGCACCCACAGCGCGCTGTGCATATCGTTGCGCGCATCGGCCAGCATCTGGCCCCAGGTCGTCACGTCCGGCGGCACCGACAGGCCGATGAAGGACAGCGTCGCCTCCACGATGATCGCGATCCCCATCTCGATCGAGAACAGCGTGATCATCAGCGGCACGACCGCCGGCAGCACCTCGCGCAGCACCGTGCGCAGGTCCGAGAAGCCGATGAGCTGCGCGGCCAGCACATACTCGCGGCGCCGCGTCACCAGCACGTCGGCGCGCACCACGCGGCAGAAGCGCGTCCAGTCGACCAGCACGACCGCGAGGATCACCTTGTCGACGCCGGTGCCCAGGCCGACCAGCAGGATCAGCGACAGCACGACTGGCGGGAACGACATCCAGAGGTCGACGACGTAGCTGATGGTGCGGTCGACGCGGCCACCGAAGTAGCCGCCCGCGAGTGCCAGCGCGCTTCCGACCAGCATCGCGCCGAATGCCGAGACGATCGCCACCAGCAGCGCGACGCGGGCGCCGTAGATCACGCGCGACAGCACGCAGCGGCCCAGGCTGTCGGTGCCCAGCGGAAAGGCGGACGTGCCGTCGTGCGCCCACATCGGCGGCGCCAGCATGTTGAGCAGGTCCTGCTCCAGCGGATCGTGCGGCGCGATCCAGGGGGCGAACAACGCAGCCAGCAGCACGACCAGCAGGATGCCGCCGCCGATCAGCACGCGTGGCTGGCGCACCAACTGGCGCAGCGCCGCGGCCAGCGGCGATGGCTGCGCGACCGCGACGGGAAGGGTGGCACGTGTCATGGATTGCGCAGTCGCGGATTCAGCACCGCATAGAGAACGTCGACGATCGCGTTGATGCCCAGCATCAACACGCAGAACAGCAGCGCGATGCCCTGGATCAGCGGCAGGTCGTTGCCCTTCACCGCCTGCACCATCAGGGTGCCGACGCCGGGGAAGCCGAAGATCATCTCGACCAGCAGCGCGCCGCCGAACAGGAAGCCGAACTGCACGCCGATCATCGTGATGGTCGGCAGCGCGGCGTTCTTCAGCATGTGGCGCCAGAGGATGCGCGTCTCCGACAGGCCGCGCAGCCGTGCGACCTCGACATAGGGCTCGTTGGCCGCGTCGATCAGCCCGGAGCGCAGCACACGGATGACCAGCGGCGCGAAGCTCAACGCGAGTGCGAGCGCCGGCAGCAGCAGATGCGACAGCGCACTGAGCCACGCGTTGAACTGGCCGGTGATCAGCAGGTCGACCAGCGCCAGGCCGGTGATGCCGGGCAGCGTGACGTCCTGCCCGACCCGGCCGCTGAAGGGAAGCACCGGCCACAACACACCGAACACGACGATCAGCAGCAAGGCCCAAAGGAAGGACGGCATCGACTGCAGCAGCGTGACGACCAGGTCGGCCGCGGCTTCGCGCTTGCGGCGGTACAGCACATAGGCGATCACGCCGCCCGGAATGCTGATCACGAGGGAGATGAACAGGCCGGCCAGCGCAAGCTCGATCGTGGCCGGAATGGCCGCCGCCATCAGCGTCGTGACCGGCTGGCGGAAGTTGATCGACAGGCCGAGGTTGCCGCGCGCGGCTTCCCAGAGCCAGATCGCGAACTGCACCGGGATGGGCTTGTCGAAGCCCATCTGCTGGCGCAGCGCCGCGGAGTCCGCCGCGGTGGCGGAGGGCGGCAGCATCATCGACAGCGGGTCGACCGGCAGCAGCCGCAGCACCACGAACACCACCAACGAGAGAAGGATCAGGGTGGGAATCGCGACGGCCAGGCGCCGAAGCGCAATTCCCAGGGTCAGCTGAAGCATCGTGTTGCCGCGTGCCTTGTCACTTGTACTTGTATTCGACCGGCAGCACGTAGCCGTTGTCGAACAGCGTGGGCTGCAGCGCCGACGAATAGGCCACCGTGGTGACGGCCTGCAGCAGCGGGATGGCCCAGGACTTCTCCGACGACTCGACGTTCAACGCCTTATAGCCGGCCATGCGCTTGCGCTCTTCCACCTCGGTCATCAGGCCGTCGATGCGCGGCGCGAGCGACATGTCCTTCCAGGTCGCGAAGCGCAGGCGCGGGTCGAAGATGCGGCCCGCGTAGTTCTCCGGGTCGCCGGTGCTGTTGGCCCAGCTGTAGAGCAGCACGCCGGTGAGCTTGCCGTTCTGCGCCGCCTCGACCAGCTTGGCCGGCGTGGTTTCCTCGATGGTCGCGTTGATGCCGACCGCCTTCCACATCTGCGCGATGGCGCGCGCCATGTCGTAGTCGTTGGGGAAGGTGCCGTTGGTCGACAGCAGCGTGATGTTGACCGGGTTGGCTGTGCTGTAGCCGGCCTCCTTGAGTTCCGCGATCGCCTTGGTCTTGTCGAACGGGTACTTGAAGTCGGGCACGTACGACGGCGTGCCTTCGGGCGTCATCACCGACAGCGGCTTGGCCATGCCGCCATAGAAGGCCTTGGACAGCGCGGCCTTGTCGACCGACAGGTGCATCGCCGCGCGCACGTGGTCGTCGTCGAAGGGCTTCACATAGCTGGGAATGCGCAGCATGTAGACCTCCGAGTACGGATAGATCTTGGTCGTGATGCCGGGCTTG
>CAIQMJ010000315.1 GCA_903872875.1 uncultured Variovorax sp. | reverse complement strand
GACCTGCACCTCGATACGCCGCGGTTGCGCATGCTCGGCCTTCGGAATGCGAAGCTTCAGCACGCCCTGTGCGAGCTGCGCCGAGACCTTCTCGGCATCGAGTTCCTTGCTCAGCGGGAAGACGCGTCTGAACCGCGCCAGCCCTACTTCGGTGTCGTGGGAAGTCAGCGCGTCAGGAACGGTCAGATCGGACTCGGCCTCGTTGGTCAAGGTATCCGCTTGGACATCCAGGTTCAACTTCTCGCGACTCACGCCCGGCAGGTCGGCGTACAGCGTGATGCCATTGGCATCCTCGACCACATCCACGGGCGGCGTCAGCGCAGCGTCGCTGTAGCGCGAGATCCTGCGCGTCGGGCAGCGGACTCTTGCGCTCGCCGGCAACCGTCAGCACGCCGCGCTCCAGATGGACTTCGAGCGTGGCCGGGTCGACGCTGGGCGCGAGGGCGTAGATCTCGACGGTCTTGGGCGTGCCGCCGACGTTGACGGCGGGAAAGCCGTTACGGGCAAAGCCGCGGATGGTGGGCGACAGATCGAAGGCCTGCTGCACATCGCGCTGCAGGCGATCCGTCTCGGCGAACACGTCGCGCGGGAACAGGGATCGGTACATGGCGAAAACCTCCATTCAAGAGTTGAACGGAGCGCCGGAGGCGTCTCCAGCGCATCCGGCGTGAGAGGTAGGAATGCCTTCGGAGGCCTCAAGAGGAGGATTGTTGAGTTCGTGCGACCAGTGCTTTGCTGGCCGCCGGAGCCCGCTTCCGTGCAATTGAAGAGCGCCTGCAGCGGCTTGACAGAACGCGTACGGCAGTTGCCGGTCGCGGTCTGTCAACCTGCCCTCTGGGGCGAACATCATGGGCACGCCCTTCATTCAAGGCTCTATGCTTGAGGTCCGGTGCGGCTCGGATCTTCTGGACCCACGCGCCCGAAGAAGGAGACCGTCCTGTGAGTTCAACCTCTCCCCCGCCTGGCCATCCGCGCCACCCCGACCTGCAGCGAGACAGCGTCGAACCAACAGCGGTGCGCGCATCCATGTCTCACATGATCGGCGGTCCGAGGGACCCCGTTTGCGGCATGGATGTCACCGCCGGCTCCCCGCACCGGTCGGTGTACATGGGTCATTCCTATTTCTTCTGCAGCGCCGGCTGCAAGTCCAAGTTCGATGGCGATCTCGAGCGATACGTCGGCACGGAGGCCGATGCGGGAAGCGCGCTGACTGCGCGAGCGCGGTCAGAAGCGCACCGTCACATGCATCCAGCACCGCCTATCGCAGCACCCGCACCTCGGGCGCCGCTCGCGCCCGGCGCCACCTACACCTGCCCCATGCATCCCGAGATCCGCCAGGATCATCCGGGCACCTGCCCGAAGTGCGGCATGGTGCTGGAGCGGCTTCTGCCGGACCTGAACGACGACAACCCCGAGCTGGCCGACTTCCAGCGCCGCTTCTGGTGGACGCTGCCCTTCTCGGCAGTGGTCCTGGTGCTGGCGATGTTCGGCCACCAGTTGCACCTCATGGACATGGGCATCCAGACCTGGGTCGAACTGGTGCTGACCCTGCCGGTGGTTCTATGGGCCGGCCTGCCCTTCTTTCAGCGCGGCTGGCAATCCATCGTTAACCGCAGTCCCAACATGTGGACGTTGATCAGCCTGGGCACGGGCGCGGCCTTCGTCTACAGCGTGGTCGCCTCCGTCGCGCCGGGTCTTTTCCCCGATTCCTTTGTCTCCATGGGCCGCGTGGGCGTGTACTTCGAGGCGGGCGCCGTCATCATCTCGTTGACGCTGCTCGGCCAATTGCTCGAACTCAAGGCGCGCTCGCAGACGTCGGCAGCGATCAAGTCGCTGCTGGGCCTGTCGCCGAAGACGGCGCGGCGCCTGAAGGACGACGGCGGCGAGGAAGACGTGCCGATCACCCATGTCCATGTCGGCGACCGGCTGCGCGTACGGCCCGGGGAGAAGGTGCCGGTCGACGGCGTCGTGGTCGAGGGCAGCAGTTCGGTTGACGAGTCGATGCTGACCGGCGAACCCGTTCCGGTCAGCAAGCGCGAAGGCGACCGGCTCATCGGCGCGACGCTGAACACGAGTGGCGCGCTGGTTATGCGCTGCGAGCGCGTCGGCTCGGACACCATGCTGTCGCAGATCGTGCAGATGGTGGCGCAGGCCCAGCGCTCGAAGGCGCCGATGCAGCGTATGGCCGACAGCGTGGCCGGCTGGTTCGTGTTGACGGTGGTCGCCATCGCGTTGCTGACCTTCTTTGGCTGGGGGTTATTCGGCCCCGAGCCGAGCTGGGTTTTCGGGCTCATCAATGCGGTGTCGGTGCTGGTCATCGCCTGTCCCTG
>CAIQMJ010000314.1 GCA_903872875.1 uncultured Variovorax sp. | reverse complement strand
CCTACGATCCGTGTCCGCCCGGCACCACGGCGCTCGCCCGGGGTGCCGCGGCGACCCGGCACGTTGCGGGAGCGGACGGCGCGACCGGGCAGGGCGCGGTGCTGCCGGGTCCGATCTACCTGGGCATCGGCGAGGGGGACCCCGCCGATCTGGGCGCCGTGTCGAATGCGACGAAGGTCTGCGTCGGCCAGCCCATGGGCGCCGTCGATCTCGTCACGGGCTCGGGCGAGGCCAGCACCAGCCAGCACATCGAGATCTACGATGCGATCGTGACGCTGGAGCCGAGTGTCGGGTCCGCGAACGTCGTGGATGTGTTCATCGGCGGGCAGCTGTATCGGCGTGTGCGCTTCTGAACGCCGCAAGGTCGCGTCGCGCCGTCCGGCGGGTCGTGTGGCGGACATCGATGCGGGGTCTCCAGACGACGACGCAGCCCTGCCTCAGTGCGCACGGTTGGGCGCGATGGTGGGTTGAAGCCGGCCGCATCTTGCCCGCCGAAAAGGAGCCTGCTAAGGTGAGGTCGGGAGGAAGACTTCCACCAGCTTCCACCATGCAGAGCATGGCGTTCATGCCGGTGACGGACACCGGCAACTCTGGAGGTGTCTGACCATGCAGGCTTGGACGGAGAACCTTTTCATCGCGCTGAGTCGTGCGCGCGGGGCCGACGCGCTGTTCGCCCAGATCGTCGAGAGCGCGCGCCGGTTGGGCTTCGACCAATGCGCCTATGGTCTGCGTCTTCCGCTGCCATTCACCAATCCCCGGACCTACCTGATCAACAACTACGATCCGCGCTGGCAGCACCGCTACGTGGACGCGGGCTATCTTGCGATCGATCCCACCGTGCGTCAGGGGCAGCACAGCCAGATCCCCATCGTCTGGACCGATGAGCTGTTCCGTCGGACCCCCCAATTCTGGGAGGAGGCCAGCTCCTTCGGACTGCGTGTCGGATGGGCGCAGTCGTGCTTCGACGGCAACGGCGCCGTGGGGCTGCTGTCGCTGGCGCGGGCACACGGCAGCCTGACATCCGCCGAACTGCGCGCCAAGGAGCCGTACATGCGCTGGCTCGTCAACGTCGCGCACATTGCGCTGTCGGCCGCGTTGTCACCTCCCTCGGCGCAGGCGGCGGCGCCGCTGAGCGCGCGGGAGGCGGAGGTGCTGCGCTGGACCGCGGACGGCAAGACCGCCGCCGATGCGGCCACGATCCTCGGAATCTCCGTGGACACGGTGAACTTCCATGTCAAGAACACGTTGGGCAAGGTCGGGGCAGCGAACAAGGCGGCCGCGGCCGCGCGCGCGGCCGTTCTCGGCCTGTTGCGCTGACGTGGGCAAGCTCAGGTGCGCGGGAGTCGATCGAGGTCGATCCAGCACGCGAAGATCGGATGCCCGTCGATGATCGCTGGCGGTGCCGCGCGATAGGCGCGCACGCCGGTGCGCCGCAGCAGACGCTCGACGCCGAGGGGCGACACCGTGATCAGCCGCTTCGCATGGTGCAGCTTTGCCTGCACGATGGCCTCGCGCAGCAGGTCGAGTGTCACGGGTGAGGAGAACTGGTGCAGCGCATCCGTGCCGGTCCGGCTGAAGTCGACCGCCGCGAAGCGCGAGAGCTCCCAGACGTCGGGGCTCCGCGGCACGGGCTGGTCGCCCATGAGCTGCGGAAACACGTCGCCAAGCAGGTAGGGGCGGTGGGTCGGCAGCAGCCGCGCGGTGCCCACGAGTTGCCCATCATCGCCGCGCGCGGCGAGGTAGAGCGTGTCGGGGCGATCGAACTGGTCGAACTCCAGACCGCCGCAGCAGGCCAGATCCCATCCGAGCTTCTCGACGAACACGCGATGGCGATATCGCGCGAGGCCGTTCATCAGGTCAGCGTCCAGGACGCCGGGTGTTCCTGCAACAATTTCCACGCCACGTCCCCCCAGTGATTGCCGATGCGCCCGATTTCATCGAAGGACGCTGGATCACTGAACTACCCGAAATGGTAGTTGCGGGGCGCTATCGATAGCGCGCGATCACGGCCTGCCGCGTGATCTCCGGCCAGGCCATCGCATCCACGATGCGGCCCAGGGCGCGTTGGTTCCAGGCCCAGGGGTCGTGCGCATCACCGGCCTCGAGCAGCATCACGTTGCTGCGCGGCGCACTCGTGCGCACGCAGCGCGGCACGCCGGCTTCCGCCTCCATGCGCCAGTCCCATCCGATCGAGAGCACGGAGGCGGTCGCGGTCCATTCGGTGTAGCCGCTGATGCAGGCGGGCATGCCGCAGCGCGTCGAATCCGCGAGGCCGGGATCGTCGAGGCCGGAGACGAGATGCGTCAGCGGACACGCGCGCATCGCGTCGAGCGTGAGCCGCAACAGATGATCGAAGGAAGGCTGCATGGGAGGTCCCCGATGCGGTGGCTGAGGAACGCGGATGCTAGCAAGTTGCAGGTCGGCTCGAAAGCTTGCATCCCATGCAACACGCGATGCGAACGCGGCATGCCGGTGGTCGCCTGAAAGCCAGCGCCCGCTGGCCCAGGCTTTGCTTGGCTTCGGGCGTATCGATTCCACTGTGAAGTCATGACCGTCAATGCCACGCCGCTGCTCCGGGTTCGACGCAGCGCCATCCACGGACGCGGCGCGTTTGCCCGACGCGATCTGCCCCAGGGCACGCACCTCGGGGTCTACGCCGGGCGGCGCTACAGCGCGGCGCAGGGCGTCGAGGAGGACTGGTCGGGCTGGGACGGCGGCATGACCTACCTGTTCGCGCTCTCGGATGGCTCGACCATCGACGGTGCGCAGGGCGGGAATGCCACGCGACACCTGAACCATGCCTGTGAGCCGAACTGCCAGGCGGTGGAGGAGGTGGGCCCCGATGGCGTGATCGTGCTGTGCATCGTCACCCTCGTGGCGGTGAAGGCGGGCGACGAGCTCTTCATCGACTACGGCCTGATCATCGACGAGAGCGAGAGTCCGGCCGACTACCCGTGCGGCTGCGGGATGGCAAGCTGCAGGGGGTCGATGGCTGCGCGCGCTTGACCTGCGACAGGCTGCGGCGGCAGGTATCGATGCTCAGCCGGGTACGACGGCCGGCGCTCCGCTGCCATCGCACCAGGCGCGACACAGCGCCCTCGGCCTCAACGCTCAACGCGCGATTCGCAACGCGATGGCGCCGCTCGCCGCGACGAGCAGGATGCCGAGCAAGGCCGTGGCATTCGGCACCTCACCCCAGCCCACATAGCCTGCGGCGAGCGCCCAGAGGATGATGGTGTACCGAAAGGGCGCGACCACCGAGACCTCGGCGCCGCGCAGCGCGCCGATCAGCGCGTAGTTGCCCAGCGCCGCGCAGACCGCCGCGGCGCCCAGGCAAGCGAGATCACGCCCGTCCATGGGCGACCAGGCCTCACCGAAGAGCAACAGCGCACCCGCGAGCGGCACGGCGAGCGTCGCGCACCAGGCCACGAGCACCGAGGGAATCTCGGCGGGCAGGCGACGCGTGACCAGATCCCGGGCCGCGAGGGAAATCGCGCAGATCAGCGACGCGACCGTGCCCGATGTCTGGTGATTGACCTGCGGCTGGAGTACCAGCAGAACCCCGGCCAGGCCCACGATGGCCGCCGTGAGGCGCGCCGGCCGGAAAGTCTCCAGCCGCAGCACGAGGCTTGCGAGCACGGCCAACAGGGGGGCCGTCATCATGGCGGCGGTCACATCCGCGATCGGCAGGTGCGCCAGCGCGATCACGGAGCTCGTGGCGGTCGTGACTTCGAGCGCGCCGCGTGCGCCTACCAACGGATGGCGCACCCGATCCATGCGTAGGAACGCACCGGCGTGCCAGGCAAGGATGCTCATCACGAGGGTCGCGAACGCGCCACGCACGACCAGGATCTGCCCCGCCGAACTCTGGGCCGTGGCGAGCTTCACGAAGGTGTCGTTCAGGACGTAGCAGGCCATCGCCGCGACCATCAGGGCGATGGCGCGGTGGCTTCCTGGCGGGTGTGTCATTCGGCCGCCGACGGGCTCGCGTCCCCGGGCGGAACGTCGGTGGCGGCCGCACCGCATTGGCGCAGCACCTCGAGTGGCGCCTGTGCCTTGAGGACGATCTCCGAGACTTCGGCGTCCGGATCCGACATCGCGACGATCGCGCCGCCCGACCCGATGGTCACGCGGTCGCCCGCAGCGATGACGGTGCGGATCACGATGTTGAGCATGGCACCGCCATTGAGCGAGAGGTAGCCGATGCTGCCCGAATAGATCCCGCGGGCCCCGGCCTCCATTCCGTCGAGGATGCGCATCGTCCTGACCTTGGGCGCACCGGTCATCGAGCCGCCCGGGAAGGTGGCACGCACGCAATCGATCACCGAGAGACCCTCGCGCAGCCGTCCCCGGATCGTGCTGACCAGTTGGTGGACCGTCGCATAGGACTCGACATGGAAGAGCTCGGGGACGTGGACGCTGCCGATCTCGCAGACGCGGTTAAGGTCGTTGCGCAGCAGGTCGACGATCATCAGATTCTCGGCGCGCGTCTTTTCGTCGGCCGCAAGTGCCTGTGCGATCTGCGCATCCTCCTGCGGCGAGTCGCCCCGGCGGGCGGTTCCCTTGATCGGCTTCGACTCAACGCTGCGCTCCGGTGTCACGTGCAGGAAGAGCTCGGGCGATGCGCACAGCGCCGCGATCTCGCCGAACTGGAGATAGGCGGCGTGCGGTGCGGGATT
>CAIQMJ010000313.1 GCA_903872875.1 uncultured Variovorax sp. | reverse complement strand
CGGACCCCAGCGAATCGATGTCTCGCAGCACGCGTTCGGCCACGGCGATGGCCTCCATCGCCGCCTGAGTGGACCGAAGCGAACGAGTCGTCCGGTCGAAAAGCCGCGCGCCGAGGCCGTCCTCCAACTGGCGGATCAATACGCTCACGGCGGACTGGGTCAATGACAACTGCTCCGCCGCCGCGCTGAGTTTCCCGAGGTGAAAGACCGCGTGGAATGCCCGCAGCTGCCGGATGCTGGGTGAAAACGTGCTCGACCTATTCATATGAATTCATCATATCTGGTTCATTTAATATCGATTTACCAAAGAATAGAAGCCGTGTGCAATGCGGCCGACAGGAGACAAAGATGAAATCAATGATTCGCACGTTTGCGGCGCTTGTCGTCGCAGGTATCGCCGTGACGGCGCTCGCACAGCCGACGGAGGAAAAATATCCCCGACAGCCCGTCCGTCTGATCGTGACGTTTCCGCCGGGTGGCAGCAGCGACGCGGTCGTGCGCATGGTCGTGCCGCGGCTGAACGAGCTGCTCGGGCAGCCCGTGGTGGTCGACAACCGGGCGGGTGCGGGCGGGAACATCGGTACGAGCCTGGTGGCAAAGGCGCCACCCGATGGATACACGATGGGCGTCTCCGCGGCAGGCGCGCTGGCTGCGAACAGCAGTCTCTACCCGAGCATGCCGTACGACGTTCAGAAGGACCTGCGTCCGGTCAGCATGCTGGCTTCCATTCCTTTCGTGCTGGTCGGAAGTCCCGCATTGCCGGAAAAGACAATGAAGGACCTCATTGCCAGAGCCAAGTCCAGGCCGGGAGAGCTTTCCGTTGCGCATGGCGGCAACGGTACGGCCATGCATCTGTCGATCGCGCTGCTCAGCATGATGGCGGGGATCAGGTTCGTTGAGGTGCCATACAAGGGGACGGGTCCCGCGACGGTCGATGCCATGGCAGGACAAGTCATGCTCGCCATGGCGGATCTGCCGTCATCGCTGCAGCAGATCAAGGCCGGCAAGCTGACGGCCTATGCGGTGACCGGATCGAAGCGCCTGTCGCAGTTGCCTGATGTGCCGACGATGTCCGAGGTCGGACTCGTCGGGTACGACGCCACGGGATGGTTCGGCATCGTCGCACCCGCGGCAACGCCTCAAGCGGTGGTCATGCGGATGAGTGCCGCCATCAAGAGTGCGCTTGAGGATCCGGCGATCCAGACCAACATCCGCAACCTCGGCGTCGAACCGGAATCGAGTTCGCCTGACGAATTCGCTGCCTTCATCAAATCGGAAACCGTGAAGTGGTCGCGAGTGATCAAGCAAAGCAACATAAAGGCGGAATGAGATGAAGATCGTCGACACAGATGTGCTGATCGCGGGCGCGGGTCCTGTCGGACTGACACTGGCAATGGACCTGGAGTCCAGGGGCGTGAAAGTCACGATCGTGGAGGTCCGGAAATATCTGGAGCCGCCCAACGTGAAGTGCAATCATGTTGCGGCGCGCACCATGGAACGCTTTCGCCGACTCGGTGTTGCCGCAAAGCTGAGAAGCACCGGATTGCCGGAAGACTATCCGAACGACGTGGCGTTCCGAACCAGCATGACGGGAATCGAGCTTTCCCGGATTCCCATTCCCGCGCGCAATGAGCGCTATATCTCCAGCGAGGGCCCGGACACGTGGTGGCCGACGCCCGAGCCGCCGCACCGGATCAACCAATTGTTCCTCGAGCCGGTTCTGCTCGAGCACACCGCGGCACTCCGGGGCGTCACCTTGCTGAACCGCACGCGGCTCACCGGCTTCTCGCAAGGCGGGGACGCGGTCGAGGCGACTGCACTGGACCTCGATAGCGAAGAAGAGTTTCGAATCCGTTGCAGATACATGGTCGGTTGTGACGGCGGTAGCTCGTCGGTGAGGAAAGCCATCGGCTCCAGGCTCGACGGGACTGCGGTCGTCCAGCGCGTCCAGTCGACCTACATCCGTGCGCCGCGCCTGCGAGGCTTGCTGCCGGGCAAGCCGTCGTGGTGCTATTACTCCGTCAATCCCCGCCGATGCGGTACCGTCTTCGCAATCGATGGCCAGGAGACATGGCTGATTCACAACCACTTGAATCCGGCCGAACTGGAGTTCGATTCGGTCGATCGCGACTGGTCGATACGGCAGATACTCGGGGTGGATGAAGACTTCGAGTACGAGGTGATCAGCAAGGAGGACTGGGTTGGCCGGCGACTGGTGGCCGATCGCTTCCGAGACAGGAACGTCTTCATCGCCGGCGACGCGGCCCATCTGTGGGTTCCCTATGCGGGTTACGGCATGAATGCGGGGATCGCCGACGCACTCAATCTCTCGTGGTTGCTCGCGGCACGCGTTCAAGGATGGGGAGAGGCGTCGATCCTCGATGCGTATGAGGCGGAACGACTTCCGATCACCGCACAGGTGTCTCATTTCGCAATGAACCATGCGGCCAAGATGATCAAGGCGCGCAGCGCGGTGCCGGCCAACATCGAGGAGAAGACCGTCGACGCTGCTGCCGAGCGCGAGCGAATCGGT
>CAIQMJ010000312.1 GCA_903872875.1 uncultured Variovorax sp. | reverse complement strand
CGCGCTGGAGCGCGGCTGCGACGTCGACAAGCCGCGCAATCTTGCAAAGAGCGTTACCGTGGAGTGATGCCGCCACACTTCGACGCTCGTGGTGGCGTCGGAGTGCCTCGACGTCAGCGTTTGCCAGCAACCATGCCGTAGATGACCAGAAGCACGATCGCGCCAAGCACTGATGCAATGAATCCGGCGCCCGCCCCTGCGGTGTACCACCCTGCGGCTTGGCCGATATAGGTCGCGAGCAGCGAACCTACAACGCCGATGACAACGGTCAGGATGAAGCCCATCGACTGTCTGCCGGGCAGCAGCGCACGTGCCACCAGACCCACGACGAAACCGATCAAAATTGTCCAGATGATGCTCATGGGAATGCTTCTAGAAGGAAAAATGCACTTGTTGACGAGGCGGCCGATGAGCCGGAAGGCTGGAGTCCGTCTGCGCGACCTTTTTATATGGCGCCAGCTGATTCATCGAATACTTCTAGCCACGTCGACATCAGCTCGTCCGCTGACGTCGCATGCAGGTAAGACTGCCGCGATGCAGGCTCGGACATCCTGAGACTTGCATGTTGATGGGCGGCTGCTTCAGCAAGCGCTCGGGGAAATCCCATCTCTGTACGATCCCATTCGTTCATCTGCATCGGTCTAGTGCAAGCGCACCCCTCGTTACGAATTGCCGATGTTCGTCTGCAGGATCGATGCTGACGACATCCTCTTTTCGCTCATGCGTGTAGGACGAACGCTAGTGGTACGACTGCGAGCCGTATCGACGAGCCCGCCAGCCAAGACGGGGCATCCGCCAAGTGTTGTTTTTTCAGATGACCTCAAGAAAAAGGATCAAAAAAACCCAACAGTTGAAGGTCTTTAGGGGTATTGGACTTGTTGGACATCTGGGAAACTTATCGTGACACTGGCGGTCACACAGTCATCGGCAATCTGACGGGATCTGCAGGAGTCGTCAGCTGTCCATTCTGTTGCTTCATTACAAGGAAAATCGATGCGTCTCACCACAAAAGGCCGTTTTGCGGTCACTGCCATGATCGACGTGGCTTTGCGCGTGCGCACCGGCCCTGTGACGTTGTCCGCGATCAGTCAACGTCAACATATTTCGCTGTCCTACTTGGAGCAACTTTTCGGCAAGTTGCGCCGTCACAAGTTGGTCGAATCGACGCGCGGTCCCGGTGGGGGCTATTCGCTCGGCCGTAAAGCGTCTGACATCACTGTCGCCGACATCATCTTTTCGATAGAGGATGCGGCTGGTTCAGGCGCCGACTCGACCGACGGACACGCGGGGGAGCATGCAGGCCGTTGCGTCCCGGACGAACTATGGGCTACCGTCAATCGCCGGGCAGTGGAATTCCTCGATTCGGTCACGTTGCAGAGTCTCGTCGATGACCAGATCGCGAAGGGTGTGGAAGTTGAGAATGCACCGGCGCGGAAGCGTTTGTTTGCGCGCCCGGCCGCGCCCAAGCCCATGAAGGTCACCGCCCCGAACTCCGTGTTCGCGCTGGGTCGCATTGCGCTCGCCAAGCGCTGAGGTGCTGGAAGTCTGAATAATTGTCGCGAGCGAGGCACGGGCTTCGCTCGAACTGACGATCATCTGCTTTGGTTCAATCCAAAGTTCTCATTGCAGAGCCCTTTGCTCGGATGCCGGTTATGGCGCCAGCCTGAGAGGTAAATGCAAATTCCGGCGCTTTGGAATTCTTGGCAAAGCAAACCCAACCACCGGAATTCATGAAATCTTTCAGTTCTCGGGCCCTGCGCATCGCTGTCGTCACGCCCGAAGTGGGCTTGAGGCGGCGTATCTCTCTGGCCATCCAGGCGCCCGGTCGGATCTCAAACCAATTCAGCTGCGCAGATGACGCGCGGCCAGCCTTGGAGCGCGGCCTGGCTTTCGACCTTCTGATCATCGCGGTGAGTGGCGACGTCGATATGGCGCACAAGCGCTTGAACGATGCAGCCGCCCTGCTTGGCTGGCCGCCGACTCTCTTGCTTGTCGGGCCACACCAACTCGATTTGGTAGGTGAATTCATGGCGCAACGGCAAGGCAATGATTTCTCTCTGCTGTCGTCGAGTGCCGATGAACTCGAATGCCGACTATGTGCATTCCTGTCCAGGGAGAGCGCGGTCACGGGTCAACGGCAAATGACCTTCGGTCGCTATCGCTTTGTCGCGGGCACGCAGCAGGTGTTCATCGGTGATGTTCCAGTGCGGCTTACGCGCCTCGAGTTCGAGGTCGCGCTCTTTCTGTTCAGAAACATGGGCAGTAACGTATCTCGCGAGAGGCTCTATCAAAGTGTCTGGAACGCCGAACTTGAGTCGAGCACGCGCACCATCGATGCTCACGTCGGCAAAGTCCGCAAGGCGCTTGATCTCGTCAATTCGACCGAATTCGTGCTGCGGTCAATTTATCGCGATGGCTATAAGTTGGATGTCATCGACACGCCTCCCATAAAGCATCCGTCAAGGCGTACTGCTGCCCAAAGCAATTCGATGCATCCGATGCAAGCCGCATAGAGTCCAATGTTCGGCATCGAGGGCGCGGCGGTGTCAACGCAACTCGATCTGATCAATCAGATCGCGGATTTCATCAGCGCGATGAAGAAGTTCTGCGAACCCGGTTGTTGCATGGTGCTGTTCGATATACCTGCAGGCCGCAATGCCCCTGTCAAAATTGTGCATGCCCGGGCTCCCGGCCAAGGTATGGGCGGACTTTGCCGCGTCCGCATTTCGCCCTTCGCGCACGGCTTGTACGATGGATTGCGCGAGTGCTTGTCTCGACGCCAAAAAACCGGGCATCGCATTCTCCGTGGCGCGCTGAATCCATGGTCCGCGATGCGATCGGGGCATGTTGGCAATGGTTTGACGGAAGGCCTCCATGCACGCGTTCTGAGACAGGGGTTCGGGCAGCACCTGATCGAATATCCTGGTCTCATGAGCCCTGTGTCGGGATAGCTCGCCCGACGTCAGTGCGACGATCCAACTGGGGAGTTCAAAGGCGTCAGCCTGCATGCCGCGAAGCTTCTGGGCGAGAGCCAACATGGAGGCCCTATCCTGATCCAGTATCAGCCACACAATGTCTGGACGACGGTTGATCAAGCGCTCCACCGTTTCTTCCGCAGTTGTGGCAATGCGGACAAGTGTCTCCTCGGTCGACATCCATCGTTGGAACAGGTGTCCTTTATCGGCTTCTGTACATACAAGAAGCAGGTCAGAAATCGAATCGATTTGAATGCGATGCGCAGTCGCCGCCGGGCCAACCATGCGTCGAAACTCCAGTCGCCTCAGCCAGAGCCATGCGCTCCAGACAAGGACAGAGGTGCCTAGGGCGATGGCGGCAATCGTGAGAGCAGACTCACCGATGAAGGACGGCAGCACGGCCTCCGTCATTTGCACAGCCTGTGCGTCGAACGCAAATCCCGCAGCCAAGAGGGCGATCAGGTGAAAAGAGGGCGTGTTGAAGTGCCGAAGCCGCATATGTCCGAGTCACCGCTGATTTCTTGCAAGTCCACCATTGTCGTTATTTCGGGTGGCAACAGGGATTTTTCGTTGACTGTGTGATTTTGTGATGAAGACGGAGAATTTAATGCTTCTCTTGCTTTTCCAAGGTGAAAAATGCTGTCAAATGGTCGTCATCAAGAATTGACCGTTACCACCCAGTCAACGAACGCTGGTGCGGTCATCAGGGCAGCCGAATTCGATGTAACCGCAAAATACTTTGTGAAATTTATGCGCATAGCCATACTCGATGACGATCCTGTACAGATCGAGCAGCTGGTTAGAATTTTGAGGGCGCCGCTCAATTCAGAATATGAAGAGACGACATGCGTGACCTTTGCGCAAGGCGAGAATTTGCGCCGCGCGTTACGTCGTGAGACCTTCGATCTATTGATTCTCGATTGGAATTTGCCCGATCTCGATGGCGTCGAATTGCTTCGATGGCTGCGCGAGGAGCGGAGTGACCTGACGCCGGTGTTGATGCTGAGCGCACGCACGTCTGAGAGCGATGTGGCGCGCGCATTGACACGCGGTGCCGACGACTATGTGATCAAGCCGTTCCGGCCGCTCGAACTGAGAGCGCGGCTGGCACGCCTCTACAAACGGCCAGCAACCGTCAACACCGAGCCGCACAATCTCAAGTTCGGAAGCTGGCACTTCGATCGGTTTCACAGCACCGTGTCTTATGCACCCGAAAACCCGGCTGGCGGAACTGAAGCCAGGGAGCGCGTCGAACCGAGAACGACTCAACTGACAGAGAGCGAATTCAAGCTTGCTCTCGCACTGTTTCGCAACATGGGGAACGCCGTCTCTCGGTCCTACTTGATCGAAAAAGCAGGCTATGAAGGCGACGATGCGACATCACGGACCCTGGACAGCCATATCTATCGTCTGCGAGGCAAGCTCACGCTCACAGGCGAGCGTGGATATGTATTGCGTACTGTCTATGGCAAGGGATATCGACTCGAGGCCACTGAAAGTTGATACGGACGGACCCTCCAATGCTGGCCCTTGGGACCCCTGCATCAACGAACAGGTGCAGGGATCGGCGTGACGGTTTCGCGAATCAGGCCTCCTCCGGCGACGCTGCCATCGACGGAGGTACTGCCCACGCCTGAGCCGGTAACACGGGCTTCGCAAGCCGCGCGATCCGCAATCGGTTGCAACTGGCAGCGCGCGAGCGCGTTGTCTTCGTAGCGCGTCGAACTGGCACTCGTAAGACCGTTGCGGCGCGCTTCCTGCTGCGCGGCACCTGCTTCACGCAGGCATGCTGCACGGTCCTGCTTCACGCCATCACACGTGGCGCGTTCGCGCTGGATTTGTGTCGTGGCGCCTGGTGTGTCCTGGGCAGACGCTGCAGTGGCCGCTGACAGGCCACCAATGGCCAGGAACAGAGCTGTGATCGAGGGAATGGCTTGACGAATCATGTGAATCTCCTGCGTTTGCCGCGACGCGGCGTGCGGGCAGGGCATTCCGGCCCTGCGAGATGCAGTTGTGGATCCGTCGTTTGCCGATGTCTGTGGGACTGAGATGCCGCAATTGACGCTCTGCGTCACCGGCGCATGTGGGACCAGTCCTTCACCGGGATGGATGGCGAGCGCGTAGGTCTACCCCCGTCGTTCACCCCGCATCGATGCGCCGCGAAAGGTGCGCCAGCGCTTGCTCGACTTGGTCCACCAGAATGAGGCTCAGATCGCCTGGCTGCAAACGCGCCAGTGCGGTATCGATGGCGACAAACTCACCGCGTATTTCCTCGATGTGTTGCGTGCGACGCGCGTGCTGAAGACCTTGGCGCAGCAGCGCCATCACTTCGCCGTCGGCACGGCCGCGCTGTGCGGCGTCCTGATAGAGGATGACGTCGTCAAAGGCGGCACCCAGAATCTGCGTCTGATCGCGAATGTCGCTGTCACGGCGGTCGCCTGCGCCGCTGATCACCACCGAGCGCCGCTTGGCCGGCAGAGTGTCCACCGCGGCCACCAGCGCCTTCATGGCATCGGTGTTGTGACCGTAGTCGGCAATCACGGTGGCGCCGCGGTACTCCATCATGTTGAAGCGGCCTGGTACGCCCGCAGCGTCGTTCTTGAAGCTCGCGAGCCCGCTGCGGATGGTGTCCCAGTCCAGGCCGACCGCCCAGGCCGCGGCGACGGCGGCCATCACGTTCTCGACCTGGAAGGCGAGTGAGCCGTTTCGCGTGACCGGCACGTCGCGCAACGGCACACGCTCGCGCCAGGAGCCTTCAGCCGCGACCAACTGGCCCTGGTCGACGTAGACGGTGCGCTTGCCTTGTGCACGGTGCGTCGCCATGACCGGATGCTGGCGATCGGCGGTGAAGAAGATGATGCCGCCAGGACAACTCGATGCCATGGCGGCAACGTTCGGATCCGCGGCGTTCAGCACGGCCACGCCATCCGTCGAGACGTTCCTGACGATCACGCGCTTCAGCACGGCAAGGTCCTCGACCGTCGTGATGTAGTTCAGGCCCAGGTGGTCGCCGCTGCCGATGTTGGTGACCACTGCCACCTTGCAGCGGTCGAAGCCCAGGCCTTCGCGCAGGATGCCGCCACGTGCGACCTCGAAGACCGCCGCATCGACTTCCGGGTGCAGCAGCACGTTGCGGGCGCTCTTGGGGCCGCTGCAGTCGCCGCTGTCGGTCTGCCTGCCGTCGACCCAGACACCGTCGGTGTTGGTCATGCCGGTGCGCAGGCCGCTCGATGCGAGCAGGTGGTTGATGAGGCGCGCGGTGGTGGTCTTGCCGTTGGTTCCAGTCACGGCGACGACCGGAATCCGACCATCGTCGCCGTCGGCGAAAAGCGTGTCCATGACCGCTTCGCCGACCGCACGGCCGCGGCCGAAGGAGGGCGAGATGTGCATGCGCAGGCCTGGCGCGGCGTTGACCTCGACCACACCGCCGTGCTGTTCCTCCAGCGGACGCAGCACGTTCTCGCAGACCATGTCGACACCGCAGATGTGCAGACCGACCATCTGCGCCGCGTCGACTGCGCGTGCCGCGATTTCGGGATGCACGGTGTCGGTGACGTCCGTGGCGCTGCCGCCGGTCGACAGGTTCGCGTTGTTGCGCAGCACGACGCGCTGGCCGAGCGTCGGCACGCTGTCAGGTGTCAGGCCCTGCGATTCGAGTCGCCCGATCGCGATGTCGTCGAGCCTGATCTTGGTCAACGAGGTCGCGTGACCTTCACCGCGCCGCGGGTCCAGGTTGACGGTATCGACAAGCTGGCGCACGGTGCTCGCGCCGTCGCCGATCACCTGCGGCGGGTCGCGTCGCGCCGCTGCCACCAGCCGGTCACCGACCACGAGCAGGCGATAGTCGAAGCCCGGCAGGAATTTCTCGACCATGACTTCCCCGTAGACAGCTGCGGAGGCAAAGGCCGCGTCGAGCTGCTCGCGCGAAACGATGTTCACTGTCACCCCCTTGCCCTGGTTCCCGTCCTGTGGTTTGACCACGACCGGCAGGCCGATCTCCAGCGCGGCGGCCCAGCCGTCTGCGGCATCGGTCACCGGCCGACCGAGCGGAACCGGCACGCCCGCGGCATTGAGCAGTTGCTTGGTGAGCTCCTTGTCCTGTGCGATCGACTCGGCCACACCGCTGGTGCTGTCGATCTCGGCTGCCTGGATGCGCCGCTGGCGCGATCCCCAGCCGAACTGCACCAGGCTGCCGCGCGTGAGCCGGCGGTATGGAATGCCGCGCGCGACGCCGGCTTCGACGATCGAGCCAGTGCTCGGGCCGAGCCGTTCGGATTCGTCCAGGTCACGCAATTCCGTGATCGCCGCGTTGGCATCGAACTGGCCTTCACCCAACGCAGCCGCGATCAGTTCTTCCGCCAGCCGCACCGCGCGTCGACCCACGGCTTCTTCGCTGTACTGCACCGCGACCTGGTAGATGCCTTCGTCCAGCGTGCGCGTCGTGTGGCCGAAGATCACTTGGCAGCCAGCCTGCGACTGCAGCGCGAGCGCTGCGTTCTCCAGCACGTGCGCCAGTGCGAGTGGCTGGCCCAGCACCATCGGGTGCAGTTCGCCGATGGTCGGGAACAGCGCGCGCAGGCGGGTCTCGAAACCCGGCAACTGCTCGACCGCGTTCTCGGTGTCGGTGCAGGCGACGATCGCTTCGATGGCGGTGTGCCGGCTCCAGAGGTTGGGACCGCGCAGGGCGCGAATGCGTGTGACTTCCATGGCGGTGGGGTCGCTGCGGCATCGTCTCCGGTGCCGCGTGGCGATCAGGCGAGTTGTTGGAGTTCGGACGGCAGCAGGGTTTGCGAAAGCTGCAGGGAGCTGAGTGCCGTCTGCAGATCCGCTTCGAAAGCTTCGGCGCCGGCGCCGATCAGGTTGAGCGGAATATTCAGGGCCCATGCGGCGGCGACGGCAGCGAGCAGGCAGTCCAGGCTCACGCCGACGTGGCTTGCGCGCCAGGCGGTCAGGCGCCCGAGGCCCGGCAGGAAGGATTCGCTCGACCCCTTGGCCAGCACCACGCGGTCCTGCCGAACCAGCACCGCCTTGCCGCCTACGGCCTGGTGCGCCGTCAACGCGGCAGCGCCCGGTTCGCTCGAATAGAAGACCACCTCGCCGTCGCACAGGGGCGCGAGGCCCGCGACGCGGGCGTCGGCCGCGTTCAGCACCGCAGTGCCTTCAGGCAGCACGACGTCGACCTGCGTGCGCAGGACCTTGACCAATTGGTCGCCCTGCG
>CAIQMJ010000311.1 GCA_903872875.1 uncultured Variovorax sp. | reverse complement strand
CCCGCCGAGCCGCGTTTGCGCGCCGAGTTGTCGCCGTTGAACGACGGCCTGCTGTTGCGTCTGGTGGCGACACCGCTGGGCAATGAAGGGCCGCGTCTGGTGCCGGGCAGCGGGCGCAAGCGCCTGATGGCGCTGGTGGCGGGCGAGAGCATTGGCACCACGCGCGAACTGGAAGCGGAGCGCAAGCATCTGGATGCCGTGCTGGACGCGCTGCCGGTGGGCGTGTGGATCGGCGATCTGCACGGCCAGACAACACAGACCAACCCGGCCGCCCGCCAGTTGTGGCTAGGCGACTCGGCACAGCAGATGCCCGACTGGCGCGGTTCTGGAGCGCTGCCGATACAACACGACTCGCTGATGCGCCGCGCGGTCGTCCTCCGCGGCACCCTTGACAGCGGCCTGGTCGACTTCGATCGTGCACCCGGTGAACGGCGCAGTCTGCTGACCACCGCGAGCCCGATGTTCGACCCACAAGGCGAGGTGATCGGCGCCATCGCGATCGACGAGGATCTGAGCTCGCTGCGCCGCAGCGAGTTGGCAGCCCGCGCCGCACACGACCTTCTGGAGCGCATCCTGGACGCTGGCGTGGTCGGCGTGGCACTGTGTGATGCGGTTGGCAGGGTGCTCCGCCACAACCTGGCCTGGAACCTGTTGATCGGGCCAGACGCCGAGGCCGATGTGCTGCGCAGCTGCCTGGAGCCCGACGATGCGCTGTTGCAGAAGAACCTGATCGCGCGCGTGGCGCGCGGTGAACTGCCAACCTATGTGAGCGAACATCGCATGCACCGGGTGGGGGGCAGCCTGGGCTGGACCTTGCTGATCGTGTGCCGACTGCCGGCGAACCTGGGCGAGGAAGACCGCGTGCTCGTGCAGGTGCTCGATGTTGATGAGCGGCGCCGCAATGCCGAAGAACTGGCCAGCAACCACCTTCGCCTGGCAGCGGCGCAGAAGCTGGCTGGCATCGGTGACTGGCAGTGGGACATGGACAGTGGCCTGTTCAGCTGCTCAGATCAGATGCTACGCATGTTGGACAAGAGCCTGGCCGCCTCACGCGAACTCTCGCGCGAGCAATTGCTGGCCCACGTGTACCCGGATGACCGCACAAGCCTGGCCAAGGCATTGGACCAGGCGTGGCGCCATGGTGAGGGCCTGGCACTGGACATGCGCCTGATCCGCAGCGAAGGCCCCGAGTTGATCGTGCACATGCACGGCACGGTGCAGCGCGCACGGGGCACTATGAGCATGAGCGGAACAATGCAGGACATCAGCGAACGCAAGCGCATCGAATCCGAACTGCGCGATTCGCGCGAGCGACTGCGCGAACTGGTGGCCTACGAGAGCGAGGTGATCGAGCAGGAGCGCAAGCGCATCGCACGCGAGGTACATGACGAACTGGGCCAGTTGCTGACGGCGCTGCGAATGGACCTGTCGATGCTGCGCGGCCAGTTGCAACCCGATGGCGCCAGCGCCCAGCGCGCTGCCCAGATGCGCGAAACCATGGTCACCATGACCGAGGTGGTACGCCACATCGCCTCCAATCTGCGACCGGCAGATCGGAAAGCGTCGTGTAGGGAAAGAGTGTAGGATAGGGGGGGG
>CAIQMJ010000310.1 GCA_903872875.1 uncultured Variovorax sp. | reverse complement strand
GGCACGGTCTGGTTCGGCTGGTCGGTCGACGGGCAGCTGCGCACCGAACGCCGCCACTTCGACGGCGACCGCGCGGCGGTGCGTGCCGCCACCGTGCAGCACGCGCTGAACACGCTCGCCCTCCTTCTCCAACCCTGAAAGCCGCGCCATGAACTCCAACGAACAGACGATCCGCCGCTTCTACGACGCCTTCGCCAAGCTCGATGCCGCCACCATGGCCGCCTGCTATGCGCCCGACGCGAAATTCGACGACGAGGTCTTCTCGCTGCGCGGCGCGCGCGAGATCGGCGGCATGTGGACCATGCTCTGCACCGCGACCCAGGCCAAGGGCGCCGACGTATGGAAGCTGACGTACCGCGACGTGCAGGCCGACGCAGCCAAGGGGCAGGCGCACTGGGACGCGCACTACCGCTTCAGCGCGACCGGGCGCCTGGTCGACAACGCGATCGATGCACGCTTCACCTTCACACCGGACGGCCTCATCCAGACGCACCGCGACAGTTTCGGCTTCTGGACCTGGGCGCGGCAGGCGCTGGGCGTGCCCGGCCTGCTGCTGGGCTGGTCGCCGAGCCTGCGCCGCCAGGTACGCAGCACCGCGGCACGCAACCTCGCCGCCTACCTCGCACGCAAACCCTGAACCTCCAAACCGACGACACACGCCATGGCCGACATCACGATCACCCAGAACACCGAGAAGCACCGCTACGAGGCCACCATCGGCGGCGAGCTCGCGGGCTACTGCGAATACAACCTGCTGACCGACGCGATCATGTTCACCCACACCGAGGTGCTCGAAGCTTTCGAAGGGCAGGGCGTGGGCTCGGCCATCGCGCGGCACGTGCTCGACGCGGCGCGCAGCGCAGGCCAGCACGTGATTCCCGTCTGCCAGTTCATTGCGGGCTACATCCGCAAGCACCGCGATTACGCCGACCTGGTGCGGGCGGACGTGCAGCGCGCCTTCAAGATCTGAGCATGCCTTCGGCAGCCCGCAGCGCGCGGTAGAGCGCACGGAAGCGCCCGTGCCGCGCGCGGTGCGCAGGCGCCTGCGCAGCGTCGGGCACGAAGCGCGCACGCAACGGCGGCCGGGTGCACACCTCGGCGACCGCGCCGCCATCGGACAGCCACGCCAGCCGCGCGGCACCGAGGGCGCCGCCGGCCTCGCCGCCCTCGCCCAGCGCGAGCGGCACTTCGAGGACATCGGCCAGCAATTGCGCCCACCAGGCGCTGCGCGCGCCGCCGCCGACCAGCGCGAGATCGCCCTGCGGCGGCGTCAGCGTGTCGAGCCCGTCGCGCAGGCCGAAGCTCACGCCCTCGACCACCGCATAGGCGATGTCGGCGGGCCCGTGCGCATGCGTCAGGCCGTACAGCGCACCGGTCGCGTTCGCGTCGTTGTGCGGCGAGCGCTCACCCGAGAGATAGGGCAGGAACAGCGGCGCCGCGGCGCGCGCCTCGACCGACAGCGTCGCCGCTGCGGCCAGCAGCGCGGGCTCGTCCGCGAAGCCGAAGCTGCGCACGGCCCAGCTCACCGCGCTCGCGGCCGACAGCATCACCGACATCTGGTGCCAGCGGCCCGGCAGCGCATGGCAGAACGCGTGCACGGCCTGCGCCGGATTCGGCGCGAAGGCCGCGCCGCAGACGAAGATCACGCCCGACGTGCCGAGCGACACGAAGCCCTGGCCGGCTTCGACCAGCCCCATGCCGACCGCGCTGGCCGCGTTGTCGCCCGCGCCGCCGGCGATCCGTACGCTCGGCGTGCCAGACGCGTCTGAAGCGTCCGCCGCGTCCGTGCCCAGCCCCCAGCGCCGCGCCAGCTCGGGCTTGAGCATGGCCGAGACCTCGCTGCCCTCCACCAGCCGCGGCATGTGATCGCGCGCGAGACCGGTCGCGGCCAGCAGTTCGTCCGACCAATCACGCGCGCCCACGTCGAGCCACAGCGTGCCGGCCGCGTCGGACATCTCGCTGACCGCCTCGCCGCTGAGCATGAAGCGCAGCCAGTCCTTCGGCAGCAGCACGCGGCGCACCTGCGCGAACAGCGCGGGCTCGTGCGCGTGCACCCAAAGCAGCTTGGGCGCCGTGAAGCCGGGCATCGCGAGGTTGCCCGCGATCTCGGCCAGGCGCGGCACGGCAGCCGTGAGCGCGGCGCATTCCGCAGTGCTGCGGCCATCGTTCCAGAGAATCGCCGGGCGCAGCACCGCGCCCCGCGCGTCGAGCAGCACCGCACCGTGCATCTGGCCCGACAGGCCGATCGCGCGCACCGCCGCGAGCGCTTCCGGATGCTCCGCACGCAGTTGCAGCATCAGCGACTCCAGCGCATCCCACCACTGCGCGGGCGACTGTTCCGACCACAGCGGCTGCGGCCGGCTCGCCGTGAGCGGCACGCGCGCCACGCCGACGATGCGGTGGTCGCTGCCGAGCAGCAGGCCTTTCAGTTCGGAAGTGCCGAGGTCGAGTCCGAGGTACATGCGTTGGATGCGTGAAGCGCGTTCAATGGGCTCCGCCGAAGCGGGAGTCGGTCTGCCGCCGGAATTCGCTGGGCGTCATGCCCTTGATCTCCAGGAAGCGGCGGTTGAAGTTGGCGACGTTGTTGAAGCCGACCTGGTAGCAGATGTCGGTCACGAGGTGGTCGGTCTGCATCAGCAGGTGGCAGGCGTTGTTGATGCGCACGCGGTTGACGAAGTCGGTGAAGCTGTTGCCGGTGGAGCGCCGGAAGTAGCGGCTGAAGCGGCTCTCGCTCATGCCGAGTTCGGCCGCGACGTCGGCCAGCGCGATCGGCTCGGCCACGTTGTCGGTGATGCGGTTGACGATGGCGTTGATGCGGTCCGCCTCGGGGTCGCCCTCGGCGCCGCGCATCTGCACGCTCGACAGCAGCCGGTAGTCGGTGCATTCGGCGAGATCGGCCAGGTAATCGCAGAAGGCCGCGATGCGCCGCAGCCCGCGGGTCGCCTTGACGCGCGCCCAGTGCGCCTGCGCACGCTCCGACAGGCCGAAGAACTCGATGCCGTGGCGCGCGCGTTCCAGCAACTGCAGCACCTGCGCGAGTTCGGGTATCTCCTCGGCGGCGCGCTCGACAGGGTCATGGCGGAACTGGATCACGAGGTCGCGCGTGTCGACCCCACCTTCGGGCGTGTCGAGCGAGATCCAGTTGTGCGGCAGCCGCGGCCCGCACAGCACCAGGTGGCCGGGCTGGAACGGGCCGATCCAGTCGCCGACGAAGGCCTTGCCGGAGGTGCCGGTGATCAGGTGCAGCTCGTACTCGTCGTGGCAATGCCAGCGTGCGAGCGGGCTCGGATAGCCGTGCGCCAGGCAGCGCACCCAGCCGGCCTCTTCGGCAGCCTCGTAGCCGAGCGCGGGCGAACGCGCGTAGTCGCGCTCCAGCTCGGGCTGACGCTGGCGTGGTGTCTGGCGGGCGCGGGCGGCGATGGCCATGTGTGGGCTCCGTTCAACGTGCGGCGACAGACTGCGCCTGCGCACCTGCATGCGCATCCGCGAGGAAACCGCGCTCGGCCTCCTGCGTGGCCGGATGGTCGAGCAGCTCCGCCAGCAGCACCGGCGGGATCGTGATGGCGCCGACACCGATCCGCAGCAATGCCAGGCAGGCCGCGCGCGAACGCACGCTCGCGACCAGCAGCCGCGTGCCGCTGCCGGCGACCAGCGCCTGCATCTGCGCGATGCGGGCGAGGCCGTCGATGCCGGCGTCCTCCATGCGGCCCAGATAGGGCGCGGCGTAGGCGGCGCCGAGCTGCGCCGCGAAGTGCGCCTGCTCGGGCTCGTAGACCGCGGTGCAGGTCACGGCCACGCCGCGCGCGGCCAGCTCGGCCGTCGCGCGCAGGCCTTCGCGGGTTGCGGGGATCTTCACGACCAGCTGGCCGGTGTCGAACTCGGCGAGCAGCGATTGGGCATCGGCCAGCATGCCTTCGGCATCGGCCGACTGCACCTGCGCCTGGACCTGCCGCGCGCCGAGGCGCAGCGCCGCATGCAGCAGGCCGGGCAACGCGCCGCGCGCGAGGCCGGCGCGCCGCATCAGCGTCGGGTTGGTGGTCACGCCGTGCACCACCGGATGCGGCAGGCAGGCCTGCAGCGCTGCGAGGTCGGCGCTGTCGAGATAGAGATGGAAGGGCGTCGCTGCGTTCATGTCGCCATCATGGCGCGGCCTGGGCCACGGTCGCTTCGAGCACCGCTTGCACCTCGGCGCGGCGCGGCGGGTCGGCGCCCTCGCGCGTGCAGTTGAGCGCGGCGGCGGTCGCGGCGAGTGCGAGCACGGCGCGCCAGCCGGCGTCGGGCAGCGCATCGAGCTGCGCCAGCGTCTCGACGCCCTGTTCCAGCAGCCCGACCGACAGGCCGGCCGCGAAGGTGTCGCCCGCGCCGATGGTGTCGATCACCTGCACGGCCGGCGGCTGCACGTCGATCGGCGGATGGCCGCTGCGGTACAGCGTGGCGCCGTGCGCGCCGCGCGTGATCACGACCGCGCGCGGCCCCATCGGCAGGAAGCGCGCGGCGGCCTCGGCTATCGACACGCCCGGCGCCAGCGTGGCGGCGTCCTCGTCGCTGAACTTGAGCACGTCGCACAGGCCGACCCAGCCAGGCAGGCGCGCACGGTAGGCGTCGACATCGGGGATCAGACTCGGCCGCACGTTCGGGTCGAACACCACGAGGCGCCGGCCGCGCTGGGCTCGTACGAGGTCGACGATGCGGCTGGCCGCAGGCTCGTGCAGCAGCGAGATCGACCCGAAGTGCAGGTAGCGGCAGTCGTCCGGCAGCGCGGGCAGCTCGGCCGGCGCCCACTGCGTGTCGGCAGTGCCGTGCATGTAGAAGGCGTAGCGGTTGGTCTGCGGCGTGCGCTCGACGAAGGCCAGCGTCGACGGCGCATCGCTGCGCAGCACGAAGCGGGTGTCGATGCCGTTGCCGTGCATCCAGGCCAGCAGCCGCTCGCCGAACAGGTCGGTCGACAGCTGGGTGATGAAGCCGGTCGGCTGGCCGAGCCGCGCCGCGGCGACTGCGCAGTTGGTCAGCGCGCCGCCTTCATGGCCGTCGAAGCTCAGGCCCTGCGTGGCGGTGAAATCGATCAGGGCTTCGCCTGCGAGTGCGATGCGCATGGGGCGTGTCCTTTCGATGCGTGTGCTCGTGCTGGATGGCGCCGCTCAGGCCGCGCTGGCGACGAAGCCTGTCACGCGCGCACTCGCACGTCGCACCGCATCGACCAGCCGCGCATCGCCCGCGAGCGGGCCCCAGAGGCCGGTGTCGGCGCAGAAGGCGGCGACCGGGTCGACCGCATCGCAGATCGCGTGCGCCAGTGCCTCGTCCATGCCCTGGTCCTGGTAGGCGTAGGGCAGCGCGCCCGCATGCCAGCGCTGCAGGAAGGCCAGGAACAGCGCGGGCAGCATGGCGACGCTGTCGATCGGCTCGCTGCGCCCCAGCCGTTCGCGCACGGTCGGCGCGATGAAGCCGGGGATCTTCGAGAAGCCGTCGGCCGCCACGCGCTGATTGGTGTCGCGGATCGCCGGATTGCCGAAGCGGTCGAGCACCACGTCGCGGTAGGCCGGCAGGTCGACCGGGCTCGGCGCGCCCGACGTGTCGCTGTGGTCGAGGCACGGGATCACGTCGTCGGTCACGTAGTCGTAGGCCATTTGCCGGATCGCCGGCGTGTGCGTGCCTTCGTGGATGAACTGCAGCCCGATCAGCGTTCCGGCCCAGGCGATGCAGCTATGGGTCGCGTTGAGCAGCCGGATCTTGGCTTCCTCATAGGGCACGACCGAATCGACCAGCTGCACGCCGACGCGCGCCCAGTCGGGCCGGCCGGCGATGAAGTCGTCTTCGATCACCCACTGGATGAAGCTCTCGCCGGTCACGGGCGCGGCGTCGTTCCAGCCGGTGGCCTGCAGCACGCGCGCGCGCAACTCGGGCGGCGGGCGCGGCGTGATGCGGTCGACCATCGCGTTCGGGCTGGTCGTGTTGGCAAGCGTCCAGTCGCGCAGTGCGAGGTCGCCGATGCGTTCCATGAACTCCAGCAACCCGCCGCGGAAGCGCTCGCCGTTGTGGCGCAGGTTGTCGCAGTTGAGCAGCGTGATCGGGCCCGCGCCGGCGGCCTGGCGCGCACGGAGGATCGCGCAGACCGCGCCGTAGATCGTCTGGCCGGCCTCGCCGCGGCGCGCGCGGTCGATGTCGGCGGCGAGGTCGGCGAAGGACAGGTCGAGCCGGTGGTGCGCATCGAGGTAGTAGCCGGCCTCGGTCACGGTGAACGACAGGATGCGCGTGGCCGGATCGGCGCCGCGCGCGATCACCGCGGCCAGCGTGGGTTCGTAAGGCAGCACGTCGCGGATCGCATCGATGCGCCGGTAGCGGTACTCGGCCGAGGGCGACACGGTCTCGAGCGTGTAGCGGCCGCCCTGCGCCTGCAGCGCGGCCATCACGTCGGCCATGTCGGGGCGGATGTTGGCGCCGGCCAGCGTCCAGCGCAAGTCGCCGGCGTCGTGCAGCGCCTGCAGGTAGACCGCCTGGTGCGCGCGGTGGAAGGAGCCGAGGCCGAGGTGCAGCACCACGAAGGCGGCAGGGTCGGCAACGGGCGTTGCGGTGGAAGTCACGTCGAATCTCCGAGCGGATGGGAAGTGAGGGGAAACGCTCAGGCCGCTGCGCCCACGGCGCGGCCTTCGCGGTTGAACAGGTGCAGCACCGACGGGTCGAGCTCCACGCCGACCGCATCGCCGGCCTGCAGCGCGGTTCGCGTGTTCTGGCGTGCGATCAGCGGCGTGCCGGACACGTCGATGTGGATCAGCGTGTCGGCACCGAGCGCCTCGATCAGCTCGACGCGGCCCGGCACGCCGGCGCCGTGGCCCGGATGCACGCGCAGGCCTTCGGGCCGCACGCCGAGAAAGCCGTCGCCGGGCAGCAGGCCGCCGGTCTGCGCCGAGAAGCTCGGGATGGCGGCGGCCGCCACCATGTTCATCGACGGCATGCCGATGAACTGCGCGACGAACTGGTTGGCCGGCCGGTCGTACAGCTCCAGCGGCGTGCCGACCTGCTCGATGCGGCCTTCGCGGAACACGACCACGCGGTCGGCCAGCGTCATCGCTTCGACCTGGTCGTGCGTGACGTAGATGGTGGTCGCGCCCAGTGCGCGGTGCAGCTTGTGGATCTCGACGCGGGTGTTGCCGCGCAGCGCGGCATCGAGGTTGGACAGCGGCTCGTCGAACAGGAAGACCTTGGGCGCGCGCACGATCGCGCGGCCGATCGCCACGCGCTGGCGCTGGCCACCCGACAGTTCCTTGGGCGTGCGCGCGAGGTAGGCCGTGAGGTTCAGCGTCTGCGCCGCATGCTCCACCTTGCGCCGGATCTCGTCCTTGGCGACACCGGCCAGTTTCAGCGCGAAGGACATGTTGTCGTACACGCTCATGTGCGGATAGAGCGCGTAGCTCTGGAACACCATCGCGAGATCGCGCTTGCCCGAGGGCGTGTCGGTGATGTCGCGGCCATCGAGCGTGAACCGCCCGGCGGTGGTCGGCTCCAGACCCGCGATCAGCCGCAGCAGCGTCGACTTGCCGCAGCCGGACGGTCCGACGAAGACGATGAACTCGCCCTGGTGGATCGCCAGGTCGATGCCCTTGATGATGTGGGCATCGCCAAAGCTCTTGGTGATGCCGTCGAGTTGCAGGTAGGCCATGGATGTCTCCCTTGTGGTCATTTCACGGCGCCGAAGGTGAGGCCCTGAACGAGTTGCTTCTGGCTGAACCAGCCGAACACGACGATCGGCGCGATCGCCATCAGCGAGGCGGCCGAGAGCTTGGCCCAGAACAGGCCTTCGGGGCTGGAGTATTGCGAGATCAGCGTGGCCAGCGTGCCGGCCTTGGCCGACACCAGGTTGAGCGCCCAGAAGGCCTCGTTCCAGCTGAGCACCAGGCACAGCAGCCCGCAGGACGCGAGCCCGCCGACCGACAGCGGCAGCACGACATGGCGGAACTCGGTCCAGAGGCTTGCGCCGTCCATGCGCGCCGCCTCGAGGATCTCGTTGGGAATGTCCTTGTAGCTGCTGTAGAGCATCCACACCATGATCGGCAGGTTCGACAGCGTGAACACGATGGTCAGCGCGCTCAGCGAGTCGAGCAGGCCGGCGTTCTGGGCGAGCACGTAGATTGGCACCAGCGCGCCGACCGCCGGCATCATCTTGGTGGAGAGCATCCACATCAGGATGTCGCGCGTGCGCCTGGTGCGGAAGAAGGCCATCGAGTACGCCGCCGGTGCAGCGATCAGCAGGCCGAGCACCGTCGAGCCGAGGCTGGTGATGAGCGAGTTGCGCGCGTACAGCAGGTAGTCGCTGCGGCGCTGCACCTCGCTGAAGTTGTCGAGCGTGGGCTCGAAGATGAACAGCGGCGGCACGTGGATTGCCTGCAGCTCGGTCTTGAAGGCCGTGAGGAACAGCCAGCCGAGCGGGAAGAACAGCAGCAGCGCGATGGCCCATGCAGCAACTGCGCGCAGGCCGGAGAGAAAGAGATTGGCTTGCATGCTGCGCCCCTAGTCGAGGTTCTTGCCGACGATGCGGATGAGGAAGGCCGCCACGATGTTGGCCAGCACCACCGCGAACAGCGCGCCCGCCGAGGCCACGCCCACGTCGAAGTTCATCAGCGACTGCTTGAAGATCATGTACGTCAGGTTGGTGCTCTCGTTGCCCGGCCCGCCGTTGGTCGTGATCGCGATCTCGGCGAAGACGCTGAGCAGGAAGATCATCTCGATCATGATCACCACCGCCATCGGACGGCCGAGATGCGGGATGGTCAGGTAGAAGAAGCGCTGGAAGGCGCTCGCGCCGTCCATGCGCGCGGCCTCCATCTGCTCGCGGTCGAGCGACTGCAGCGAGGTGATGAAGATCAGGCAGGCGAAAGGCAGCCATTGCCAGGCCACCATGATGATCACCGACAGCAGCGGCACGTCGGTGAGCCAGTCGACCGGCGTCGCGCCGAAGAAGCGCCAGAGGTCGGCCAGCACCCCGTAGATCGGATTCATCATCATGTGCTTCCACAGCAGCGCGTTGACTGCGGGCATGACGAAGAAGGGCGAGATCAGCAGCACGCGCACGATGCCGCGGCCGGGAAAGGGCTCGTTCACCAGCAGCGCGAGCAGCACGCCGAACACCACCGTGATGCCGATCACGCTGCCGATCAGCAGCAACGTGTTGGACACGGCCGGCCAGAAATCCGGATCGGTGACGAAGTAGTGGAAGTTCTCGAGCCCCGCGAACGGATGCTCGCCGGGTTGCATGAGGTTGTAGCTCACGAAGGAGAAATACAAGGTCATGCCCAGCGGCACGATCATCCAGAGGAAGAGCGTGAGCACGGCGGGCGCCATGAGGGCGCGGGGCAGGAAGCGTTTCATGTTCTATCCCTGAGCGTTCCCGGAACATTCCAGAACGGCCGCGGAACCGGCTTTGCCGGTCCGCTGGCCGTGCCCCCTGCAAGGGGGTTGGAGAAGCGACGAAGTGCGCGAAGCCTGGGGTTTACTTGTAGTAGCCAGCCTTCTTCATTTCTCTTTCAGCCGCCGTCTGCGACGTCTTCAGCGCCTGGTCGACCGTGACCTTGCCCGACAGCGCCGCGCTCATCTGCTGGCCGACCGCCACGCCGATCGCCTGGAACTCGGGAATCGCCGCGTACTGCACGCCGACGTATGGCGACTTGGGCAAGGTGCTGTCGCTCAGATTGGTGCTGTCGATCGCCTTCTTCTCGGCCTCGGCGAACTTGGCCGCCTTCTGGAACTCGGGGTTCGCATAGGTCGACTTGCGCGTGCCGGTCGGCACCGAACCCCAGCCCTGCTCCTTGGCGACCAGCTGGATGTACTCCTTGGAGGTCGCCCACTTCACGAAGGTCTGCGCAGCGGCAGCCTTGGTCGAGCTCGCGGGGATCGCGAGGTTCCAGGTCCAGAGCCAGTTCGCGCCCTTCGGCGTGACCGCGATCGGCGCCTGTGCGAAGGCCACCTTGTCGGCCACCTTCGACTGCTTCGGATCGCTGATGAAGGACGCCGCGATGGTCGCGTCGACCCACATGCCGCACTTGCCTTCGTTGAAAAGCGCGAGGTTCTCGTTGAAGCTGTTGGCCGAGGCGCCCGGCGGGCCGTAGGCCTTCATCAGGTCGACGTAGAAGCCGACCGCGTCCTTCCAGGGCTTGGTGTCGATCTGCGGTTTCCACTGCATGTCGAACCACTGGCCGCCGTTGGTGTTGACCATCGTCGTGAGCAGCGCCATGTTGTCGCCCCAGCCCGGCTTGCCGCGAAGGCACATGCCGTACACGCCGGCCTTCGGGTCATGGATCT
>CAIQMJ010000309.1 GCA_903872875.1 uncultured Variovorax sp. | reverse complement strand
CTTCAGGCTGAAGGGCGCGCAATGCGTATACGTCACCGGCTGGGCGGACAACGACACCACGTCAGCCGATGTGCGCGAACCGACATGGCTCAGGTCGATGACCATGCGGTGGCCGTTCAGCGCGGCAACGAGGTCGCGTCCGAAATCGGTGATGCCGCCATCGTGGCTTTCCATGCAGCCGAAGCCTGCGAGGTTGGCGGTGCTGTAGGTGAACTGCACGACCTTCAGGCCGAGTTCGGCGTACAGCGCCACGGTGTCCAGCGACTCGCCGAAGCCGGAGGAGTTCTGCCAGCCGAGGATCACGCCGACCTTGTTCTCGGACTTGGCGCGCCGGATGTCGTCCGTGCCGTAGACCTGCAGCAGGATGTCGTCGTTCTCGCGGAACCAGCGCTTCCATTGCGCGATGGCTTTCATCGACGGCTCGAAGCCTTCCCAGATGCTGCAGGTGCAATTGGCTGCGGTCAGACCGCCGCGGTGCATCTCATCGAAGATCTCGCGACCCCATTTGGAAACGATCAATCCGTCGATCACCACCGCGTTGCGATGGAGTTCTGCGTCCGTCATTCGGGCACCCTTGAAAAAGTTCGCATATCGAACACATGTTCGCAAATAGCATGCCTGCCATTTGCGAGCCTCGAGCGCATGCCACGTCATGGAACGGCCCGGAGAGCACCGCCTCGTGCGTCGCACTGCACCGCAGGCGCGCATGCGCCTCAATGCTGTGCACCGGAGGGTGTCCCGTAAGATCGCACCCTTCATTCCGGTCGAGTCCACGTTCAACGCCATGCCGCGTACCAGCCCAGCCCCCACCAGCACCTCCCCTTCCGACGCCGGAATCGACACGGCGGAAACGTCCCCTTTCGGAAAGGAGGTGCTGGGCGGACTGGAGCGCGGCCTGCAGGTGCTGATGGCCTTCAACGCCACGCATCGGCAGATGACGCTGGCCGATCTGGCCCGCGCGGTGGGGCTGCCCCGGGCCACGGCGCGCCGCGCCGTCAACACGCTGGAGCACATGGGTTTCCTGTCGAGCGACGGACGCCTCTACCGCCTGACGCCCAAGGTGCTGCGGCTGGCCTCGGCCTACGCGGTGTCCAATCAGGTCACATCGTTCCTGCAACCTGTCTGCGAGATGCTCAGCAAGGAGTTCGACGAGGACTGTTCCGCAGCCGTGCTCGACGACCTGGAGGTCGTGCGGATCGCGCACGCATCCCCGCCGCGTTTCGTGTCGATGGTGCCCGGCATCGGCTTCCGCCTGCCGGCCTACTGCTCCGCGCTCGGCCGCGCGCTGCTGGGCGAGCAGCCCGATTCGGTGTTGACCGAGACCCTGTCGCGCATCACGCCGGCCGCCGTCACGCCGCACACGCTGACCGATCGCACGCAGCTGGCCGATGAGATCCGCGCGGTACGCAAGCAGGGCTATTCGCTGGTCGACCGAGAGGCGGAAGAAGGCTTCCGCTCGATCGCGGTGCCGGTGCGCAACGTCAGCGGTGCCGCGGTTGCGGCCATCAACATCGGCGTTCGGGTCGAGACCGCAACGCCCGCGAAGATGCGGCAGAACTTCCTGCCGCGCCTGCGCGAAGTCGCCGCCTCGCTTCAGCATCAGCTGCTCTGAGAGATAGGCGCGGCAGCGGCCGGCCTGCTCATGGCACGGTCGCCGCGAGCCGGTCGCTGCGCATGAACACGACGCGCGGATGGGTCTTCATGAAGCGCAGGAACCGGTCCAGCATCCGCAGCCGCCCGGGATGGCAGATCAGCTGCACATGCAGCGTGAGATGGAAGAAGGCGCCGGGCCAGTCGTACAACCCTTCGAACTCCTCGGTCCAGAGCTGCTCGACCTCGGCAGCGGTGCGGACCACGCGCTCCATTCGCCCGCCATGGATGAAGTAAGGCGCATCGGCGAGATGCCATTGCACCGGCAGCTCCACCAGCGGCAGGGCAACGCCGTCGCGGCTGTGCCGATAGGGACCGAGCCGGTCATGGAAGTTGGTGGACACGGCCACGCCTTCGGCCAGCAGCAGGTCCAGCGTGCCCTCGGACCAGTCCCATGACGGCGAGCGCCAGGTCACCGGCCGCTCGCCCGTCAGGCCGTGGATGATGTCGATGCCCCGCACCAGCTCGTCGCGCTCTTCCACGAGCGTCATGCCGACCGGCGAGCGATGGCTGTAGCCGTGGCTGCCGAGCTCGTGGCCGCGCCGGTGGATCTCCCGGACCGCATCGGGATAGCGCTCGGCCGTGATGCCGGGAACGAAGAAGGTGCTGCGGATGCCGTGAACGTCCAGCAGGTCCAGCAGGGGCGCCAGCCCTTCGTGGATCTCGAAGGTGCCGTGCGACAGGTGCGCAGGTCGGCGCGCGTTGTCAGGGTTGATGCCCAGCCAGATCGCTTCGGCGTCCAGGCAGATGCCCAGCACCACGGGAAAGTCATCGGTCATCGCGTTCTCCATGTGCGGCGCTCGGCCGCTGTGTGAAACCCTCGCTCGCGGCGTCGGCCGTGGCGCAGATCCGGAATTCGATGCAGGCATCGTCCAGCCAATCGGCGATCCACGCCGAGTAGCTGCGGGCGACCAGCAGCTCGTGGCAGCCGTCCGGCTCGTTTCGCCACAGGACGGCCGGTACCCCTGCGAAGCGTGTTCGCCAGACAGGTGCGGCGCCTGCGCCATCCTGGGTTTGCAGGTCCAGGTCGCAGCCCTTGGCGAGCAACCTGGCCGCTGCGCGTCCACCGATACGGAAACGCGACCAGCCGTGGCTCACGTCGGTGACCGAGGCCATGCCGCCGCAGGCCGCACGGATGCGCTGCAGCGCGGATTCGGCGCCCGACGCTTCGCCGCCCCATACGAGCCATCGATGGGGGCCGTCCCAGAGCACGCGGTGCGTTCCGGCCTGCACCGCATTGCGCGCCGGCAAGAGTGCATCGGCGCGCCCACCGGCGATGGCGTGCAGCAGCTGCGTGCGCTGCTCTGCCGCGGCACTGCGTGTGAATTCGAGGCCGAGGCACCAGGCCACGGGCGGCCGCGCGACGCTGATCTCATCCATGGGTACGTACTCCTTCGACATCGACAAAGACCGGCGAGACGACGCGCACCGCGACCCGCTCACCCACCATCGGCGAGACCGCCCACAGGGACTCGCCGATGCGACCGGCGCCACCGGTGAGCAGCGCGAGACCGATCCAGCGGTCGAGATTCGGACTGAAGGCCATGGAAGTCAGGTGGCCCTGGGTGGGCGTCTCGCCGGCCCCATCGCTCGTGCTCGCCACCAGCTGCGCGCCGCGCGGCAGGGCCTGTTCGGGGTTCTGGCTCATGACGCCGACGAGTTGCAGCCGTTGCGGGTCCGCGAAGGCCTCGCGCTGGAGTGCGTCGCGACCGATGCAGTTCTTCTTCGTGCTGAGCATCTTGCCGAGCCCGAGATCGGCCAGCGTGGTGCGGCCGTCCGCGTCGGGAACTTCCAGGTCGTAGCCGCTTTCGCGGACGACCATCAACTGCTGCGCCACGGCCAGTGCGTCGGCTCGCAGGCGGTCCTTCTTTTCCTGCGGGAAGGTTG
>CAIQMJ010000308.1 GCA_903872875.1 uncultured Variovorax sp. | reverse complement strand
GGCAGTTCAACTGGCAGTAGCCGTACATCTCCCCGATCTGCGCGATCAGCGCATCGAACGCATCGTTTCTTGTCAGGCGCCCGAGGCCTCGACCTCGTCGTGGCTCTGAATGCCCCATCGCGCATGGCACTCCGACATGGATTGCGCACGCGCCGCCACCGGCACATCGCCCGGCGTGCGTGAAAACCGCGGTGCCGATGCCGGCTGCAGCACGCCATCCACCGTCACGAAAGCCCGGCGCGCCGCGTTGTGCGGATGCAGCGGCGCCTCGTCCCAGTCGAGCACGGGCGCGAAGCAGGCGTCGGTGCCTTCCAGCAACTCGCACCATTCATCGCGCGTCTTCATGCGGAACACGTCGCCCAGCCGCAGCTTGAGCAGTGGCCAGCGCGCCGGGTCCATCTGCGCATCGAACAGCGGGTCGTCGACGCCGCAGCGCGCGAGCAGTTCCCTGTAGAACTGCGGCTCGATCGCGCCGATGGCGACGTACTTGCCGTCGGCGCAGGCATAGGTGTCGTAGAAGTGGGCGCCGCCGTCGAGCAGGTTCTCGCCGCGCTGGTTGCTCCACTGGCCCTGCGCCTTCATGCCGTACATGAAGGCGGAGAGCAGGGCGGTACCGTCCGACATCGCGGCGTCGACCACCTGGCCGGCGCCGGAGCGTCGCGCCTCGTGCAGCGCCGCGAGCAGCCCGACCGCGAGCAGCATGCCGCCACCACCGAAGTCGCCCACGTAGTTGAGCGGCGGCAGTGGCGCCTCGCCGGCGCGGCCGATCGCGTGCAGTGCACCGGCGATCGCGATGTAGTTGATGTCGTGGCCGGCCGCCTGCGCGAGCGGGCCGGACTGGCCCCAGCCGGTCATGCGGCCATAGACCAGCCGCGGGTTGGCCGCCAGGCAGGGCGCAGGGCCGAGGCCGAGCTTTTCCATGACGCCGGGGCGGTAGCCCTCGATCAGCACATCGGCCGCCGCCACCAGCGCGAGCACTCGCTCAACCGCGCCGTCGGCCCGCAGGTCGACCGGCACCAGGCGCCGGTTGCGGCCGGTGACGTCGCGCGCGTCGGGCTCGGCACCAGGGCGGGCAATGCGGATGACGTCGGCGCCCATGTCGCCCAGCAGCATGGCGCAGAAAGGGCCAGGCCCGATGCCGGCGAATTCGATGACCTTGAGTCCGGCGAGCGGTCCAGCCATGGATGTGTTTCCTTCAGCCTTCGGTGGCAATGATGTCTGCGGCATAGCGCGCAAAGCGGGCGGACAGGTTGCCGACCTCGGCCGCGTTCTCGCCTGCGGCATTGCCTGCACGCACGCGCGCCGAAATGCCTTCCAGGATCACGGCGAAGCGGAACAGCGAGAAGGCATGGTGAAAGGGCTGCACGGCGGCGGCGCGTCCGCTGCTTTGCAGGTACACGTCGAGGTACTCCTGCTGGCCCGGGATCTGCATCACAGCAAGGTCGAGGCCGCGCACGCCTTCGAACACGTCGGGCTCGGTCAGCCACGGCAGGCTGCTGTAGGCGGCGTCGGCCAGTGGATGGCCCAGCGTCGACAGTTCCCAGTCGAGGACGGCCACGATGCGCGGCTCGGTCGGATGGAACATCACGTTGCCCAGCCGGTAGTCGCCATGCGCGATGGTGGTCTCGTCGCCGGCCGGGATGTGCGCGGGCAGCCAGTCGATCAGCCGGTCGATGTCGGCGTTCTCGGCGCCCTTCGAGTCCTGCCACTGGCGCGTCCAGCGTGCGATCTGGCGCGTGAAGAAGTTGCCGGGCCTGCCGTAGTCGGCCAGACCGGCAGCGCTCCAGTCGACCGCGTGCAGCCGCGCCAGCGTCTCGGCCAGTGCGACCAGGTAGGCGCGGCGCTCGCGCGGCGCGATCTCGGGCAGCGCGTAGTTGCTCAGCACGCGGCCTTGCAGGCGCTCCATCACGTAGAAGGGTGTGCCGATCACCTCGCGCTCCTCGCAATAGAAGAGGGCGGGCGGCACCGGAACCTCGGTGGATGCCAGCGCGCGCAGGATGCGGAATTCACGGTCGACCGCGTGGGCCGACTTCAGCAGTTCGCCCGGCGGCTGCTTGCGCAACACCAGTTGCGGGCCTTGCCGGAAGCTCACGAAGAAGGTCGGATTCGACTGGCCGCCGCCGATGCGTTCCAGCCGCATCGCGCCCTTCAGATCGGGCAGTTGCGTGCGCAGATAGGACGCCAGTGCGTCGGCGTCGAACTCGGACACCGCGGCCGTCATGCATCGGCTCCGGTCTTGCCGGTGAAGCGGTCGCGCAGCTTCGACAGCAGCGTCATCACGCCGCCCGGCATCACGAACATGAACAGGATCAGCACCACGCCGTAGACGCCCCAGGCCGCGTCCTTCGTCACTGTTTCCGCCAGGCTCGGCACGAACATGATGAAGATCGCGCCGAACAGCGCGCCCCACAGCGTGCCGACACCGCCGACCACCACGCCGACCAGCAGGGAGATCGACAGGAACATCGTGAAGGAGTCGGGCGACACGAACTGCACCGCCAGCGCCGACAGCGCGCCGCCCACGCCGGTGAATGCGGCGGAAACGCCGAAGGTCATCGACTTGTAGTGGCTGTTGTCCACGCCCATCGACTCGGCCGCGATCTCCTGATCGCGGATGGCGCGCATCGCGCGGCCGGTGCCGCTCGCGATCAGGTTGTGGGCGATCCAGAACATCACGACCGTGACCGCGAGCGCGTACAGGTAGAACCACTGATCGGCCGTGAGCGGCAGGCCGAAGGGCGCCTCCGGCTTCATCAGCACGATGCCGCCCACGCCGCCGGTCAGCGGCTCGAGGTGCTTGTACTTGAGCAGCTGCGGCGTGACCACGCCGAGCGCGAAGGTCGCGAGCGCGAGGTACAGGCCCTGCAGCTTCAGCGCCGGCCGGCCGAACACATAGCCGACGACCAGGCAGACCAGCGCGGCGGCCGGCACACCGGCCCAGTAGGGCACGTCCGCCCGATCGACCAGGATGCCGACGGTGTAGGCGCCGATGGCGAAGAACGCGCCATGGCCCAGCGAGATCTGGCCGTTGTAGCCGGTCAGCAGGTTCAGCCCGACCAGCGCGATCGCGTACGAAAGCACCATCGTGGCCTGGAACAGGATGTAGCCCTTCGCAAAGAAGGCCAGCGCCGCTGCGGCGACGATCAGCGCCAGCACCCAGGGCACGGCGCTGCTGGCGCGCGGGCGGGTGGCCAGCGCAAGGGACGGGGTGGTGGCTTGCAGCATCGGGCTTCCTCAGACGCGTTGGACGATGCGCCGGCCGAACAGGCCGGCGGGGCGCACGATGAGCACGCCGACGATGAGCACGAGTGCCACGGAGAGCTTGAGTTCGGTGCCGACCACGTAGGTGCCCAGCAGGTTCTCCAGCACGCCGACCAGGAAGCCGCCGACGATCGCGCCGACCGCGTTGTCGATGCCGCCGATCAACGCACCCGCAAAGGCGTAGATCAACACGCCGGTCATCATCCCCGGGTCGAGGAAGACCACCGGCGCGACCATCATTCCCGACACCGCGCCGATCGCGCCGGCCAGGCCCCAGCCCAGCATCAGCGTGCGGCCGACGTTGATACCCAGCAGGCGCGACGAACCGGGGTTCTGCGCCGCGGCGCGCATCGTCAGGCCGAGGGTCGTGTAGCGGAAGAAGGTGAACAGCGCGGCCACGATGCACAGCGCGACGAAGATCGTGCCGACCTGGTGCGGCGACATCACGCTGCCGCCGAACCACGCGTCCTTCGCGAACGGGCTCGGAAACTCCTTGATCTGCGAGCCGAAGATCCAGCCCGCGAGGCTGTGGAAGATCATCAGCAGGCCGATGAAGACCACCACGATGCTCAGCGCCGGCGCCTTGTGCAGCGGCCGGATCACCGCGAACTCGATGGCCGCGGCCAGCACGAACGAGATCGCCATGGTCGCGAAGAACGCGGCCCAGTAGGGCATGCCGGACTGGATCAGCGCCCAGGCGATGAAGGTCGAGAACATCGCCATCTCGCCCTGCGCGAAGTTCACGTGGTGGGTGGCCTGGTAGATCATCACCAGGGCCAGCGCAAGGCTGGCGTAGATACCGCCGGTCGCGAGGCCCGCGACCAGTTGCTGGATGAAGGTTTCCATGTTCACTCCCCGAGGTAGGCGCGGCGGACGGCGTCGTCGCTGCGCATCTCGGCGCTGGTGCCGTGCTTGACGATGTGCCCGGTCTCGAGCAGGTAGGCGGTGTCGGCGAGTTCGAGCGCGATGCGCGCGTTCTGCTCGACCAGCAGGATCGACACGCGCTGCTCCGCGCGGATGCGCCGCATGATCGCGAAGATGTCCTTGACGACCAGCGGCGCAAGGCCGAACGACGGCTCGTCGAGCAGCAGCAGCGATGGCCGCGCCATCAGCGCGCGGGCGATCGCCAGCATCTGCTGCTCGCCGCCCGACAGCGTGCC
>CAIQMJ010000307.1 GCA_903872875.1 uncultured Variovorax sp. | reverse complement strand
GCGAGCTTCGTGCTGCTGCAGGCGCGCGACACGGTCGCAGCGATCCGGCTGCGCGCGACACGGCTCAAGGTGTTCCGCAAGGGCGTGCTGCTGGCCGAGACGCCACCGGCCACGGCGTCCCTGCATATCGCGGGACGTGGTGCGCAAACCGCCTTCATGCCGACGAGGGTCGACGCATGACGCAGGCATTGCTGCAGATCGAGGCGCTCGGCTTCGGCCATCCGGACGCGCCGCCGCTGGTGTCGAACTGGTCTGGCCGCATCGATGCCGGCGTCACGCTGCTGTACGGCGACACCGGTAGCGGCAAGTCGACGCTGCTTCGGGTGCTGGCCGGCACCTTGCCCGCCAAGGGCCGGCTCACGCTGGCGGGCGTGCGGCTCGACCAGGACCCGGCCGCTTACCGGCGGGATGTGGTCTTCGTCGACCCGGGCACCGACGCCTACGACGCGATGAGCTGCCGCGAATGCACCGATGCGCTGGTCGCCGGCGACGCGCGCATCGACGCCGGTGCGTGGCAGGCGCTGGTCGATGCCTTTTCGCTGGCGCCGCATCTCGAGAAGAAGATGTTCATGTTGTCGACCGGCTCGAAGCGCAAGGTCTGGCTGGCCGCCGGGCTCGCAACCGGCCGGGCGCTGACGCTGCTCGACGAGCCGACCGGCGGGCTCGATGGTCCGTCGCGCCGCGGCCTGTGGGACGCGCTCACGCGGATCTCCGCGCGACAGGACCGCGCGGTCGTGGTCGCGAGCGGCGAGCGCATCGGCGACGTGGCCTTCGACGCGACGCTGGAACTGCCGTTCGCCGCCGGCGCCGTCTGAGGCAGTGGCGTCAATCCTGCAGACCCGGCCCGCCACAGGCGACACGGGACGCACGGCCCCAGTCCTCCAGCAGAGCCCAGACTTTCTTCAAGCCATTCCCCCGTGGACCCTGCAGACCATGGTCGGCGCCGGTCAGACGCATCACGCAGACGGGCGCCGCGCGACCGGCCATCGCGTCGCGGAAGTGGGCGTAGGCCTGTGGAGGAATGAGCACGTCGTCCTCTCCGCTTGCCTGCAGCAGCGGCCAGGGCGCATCGCGCAACGGCTGTTCGACCTGCCACGTACGCAACTCGCGCCAGTAACGCAAGGTACGCCCTTCGAGAATCTCGCCATCCGAGCGGCCACCATCCGCCAGCGCATGCTCGAGCGCCTGCCAGGCGGTCCTCTGCCCGCGGAGCTCTGCTTGCCGACGCGCCAGCGGCCACGGGTCGAGACCGGGGTGCGACATGGCAACGAGTGCCACCACGTTCGGCAGGCTTGCTGCGACCTGGGCCATCACCTCCACCCCTTCTGAAACGCCAACGACCATGGTGGGCACAGGTGTCTCCGTCGCCAAGTCGGCGTGGGCGTTCCACTCCCGCAGGGCCGCGACGGCATCGGACTCCCAGGCGGACAAGGCGTCGCGGGCGATGAACCGTGCGGAGCAGTCGGAAGGCGCAGGCCCGCCGTGGGGCTCGGCCTCGGGCTTTTGCAGCAACAGGATCTCGGCGTGCAGCAGTCCGGCGGTGTAGCCGGCAGCGAACGGCCCCCAACCCGTACAGCCGGATCCGGGCAAGACGACCACCCGGTACCGCTGCGGCACGACCAGCGCAGCGCGGTGCCAGAGCCCGACGGTCGACTGGCCGGATGCGTCGGGCAAACGCTCGAACGAAAAGGCCCCTGTGATGTGAACCTGCGTGAGCGCCTGGGTTGGGGCGGGCGGCAGGTCGGCAGCCGCGGCGCACGCGCCCGGCCACGAGACCGGAAGCGTCAGCGCCAGGAGCGCCAAGAGAAGTTGCCGCGGGAGCGCCGTGCGGTGTGCCAAGCGATGCGTGCGAAGTTCAGCGCAGGATGATCACCTGCGAAGGCTGCTCGACCGGCACCTGCCGCATGGGCATCGATACCGGCTCCATCGGGCGCACGCCGTTGCCCATGCGGGTGTCGGTGTAGCTCAGCTGGGTTGCCAGTTGGTCGAACACGCTGGCAGCAAGACTGCGCGAGGTCTCGCGCATGACCTTTGCACGGTTGGGCACCACCATGTCGCCGCGGCTGGAGAGAATCCTGGTGTCGTTGCCTTCGCCCTGGGCGGAGAACGCGGCCTTGATCTCATAAGTGCGGGTATTGATGAGGGAGAAATCGGCCAGCAGGCTCAGGCCGTATTGGCGTGTACTGCTGCTGGTGCCTTGCAAGGGCGACAACTGGTCGGTGAAGTCAATCGTCGACACCACACCGAACAACACATAGTCGGCTCCGTTGAACTCACCCTTGCGGATGCGCGTGATGACGTCGGTCACGCTGGGCTGGCGCACTGGAGCAGCCATGCGACCCGTCTGCACCTGGTTGAGCGCTTGCTCGGCCTTGGACTGCTGTGGCGCGCCCACGTCGAACTGCTTGCCCTGGACCAGATGAAAGTTGGTCCCCTGCAGGATTGCGCCTCGGATGTCGTTGGTATAAGCGCCCAGCTCGCGCTGCTCGATATAACTGTAGGTACCGGCCACATAGGTGCCGCTGGCCTGCTCGGAGGCCGACATGCGCTGCTGCGACGCGCCGACGGCGGCAGCCCCATAGGGGCCTACGCTCATGGCACCGCTGCTGCGGCTGCTGGCACTCATCTGCGAACTGCGCTGATAGGTGCCAGCCTCGAAATACTGCGACACAGTCTGTGCGTAAGCCAGGTCGGTCACGGCGATCTTCACCGGTGCCTGGGCATGGACGAAAGACGCCATGACGGCGAATGCGAATGAGGCGAGAAGGGTGCGGCGGAAAATCATGGATGGGGATCCGGTTCAGCGCTTGCTGGTCTTGCGGATTTCCTTCTCGTCCTGCCATTCGATGGTGCCCTCCTGCACGTCGAACAGCTTCAGCGTGAACTTGTAGAAGACATCCTTGGTGCTGGCGCTCTGTTTCACGATGCTGGTCAGTTCGCCCTCCATGCTGTACTTGGCAGCAGTCATCTGGCCGACCTTGGCCGTCGTACTCTGCTTGTAAAGACCGCTCTGGTTCTGGCGCTGTATTTCGTCAACACCGGGCTGCATTTCGGTGATGGAACGGGTGAACCGAACCTTGCCCGACTTGACCAGCGCCGTCTGGATCGAATTCATGACGTTGGTGGTATCGATGTATTCGCTGGTCTTGTTCTTGACGGTGGAGATGGTCACGGTGGGCCTCCCCTGGAAGATTCCGGTTTCCAGCAGTCCGCCGGTCATCTTCTCGGCAATCATCTGCAGGTCGCTCGAGCCGAATTCATTGGTGACCAGTTCGACCGCCTTGGAATCGCCGTAGTTCACCTGGCGATCGAATCGGACGACCGGTGAAGACAGGTTGCGACAGCCGCTAAGCACAAGGACGAGGAGTGCCGTCAAGGTCAGGAGGAATTTGCGTTGCATTGCGTTCATGCTCAGGAGGGGAAAAAAGAATGGCGCGGCATCGCCGCTCAGGATTCGACATTCATCTCGATACGGACATCCACTGCGGCACTGGTCGGCGCCACGCTCTTGATGGTTTGCTGCTGCATCCCGAGCAGGCCAAGCTGCTTCCAGCTCTCGCCGTCGCCCACCTGGTTTCCGACCGAATCGAGCCACCTGAAACGGTAGTAGACCCGGCGGTCCTGGCGCACCACATTGCCGAGGTCGGCCTGTACGGCGAGGACATCGTTGCGGCGGACCATGCGGATCTCGCTGACCTTGATCCCTTGGGCCAGTCCGCGCAACTCCAGCTTGGCTGCGACGGCGGGCGGCGTGCCAGGGTCGTGTTCGGTCTGCAGCGTCTGCGAACCCGCGGAGGTCGTCCACAGCGCGGTGACAACCAGGAAAGTGGCCGCGACCTGGCCGGGGGAAGAAATACGTTGCACGCGCAGCACCTCGGATCTACTTGGCAGGAGCCGTGGACGCGGCAGCCACCGGCTTGGCGACCACGGGACGGGGTTTCGCGGCTGGCGGCTTCTTCGCTGCGCTGGTGGTCGACACGGTCTTGACCAGTTCGACGGGTACGGGCACAGCCCCGGATTCGGCCACCACGGCAGCGGGCAGTTGACCGAGCGAGCCGGTGTTGCCCGCGACGACCGTCGCGGCATCGTAGAGACGCAGCGGCACGAGGGCGTACTGGCCATCCACGTCCACCTCCGTGCCCAAATCGCGGCCATCGATGGAGATACGGTGCTTCCCCGGTGGCAGGTATCCGCGGGCGATGTACACCCGGCCTGGGAGCGTGCGCCAGATGCGATCGTCCGCCTGTTCGGTCGCAGCCGAAGCCACGATGCCGACAATGGAGCCGAGGGGACCGGCCTGTTTTTCGAGTTGCTGCTGGAGTACAGCCTTGGCGACCGCGCGCGTGACGCCGCGCACCACCATGCCGGGCATTTCATCGCGCAGTGCGCGGCGGGCCATCACGTTCACATCGACCACACGCTCCAAGGCCATGTCGGTGCCGTTGACCGAGAGCTTGCCCAGGAGCGGATCGGTGGAAGGCGCGATCACCGGATAGGAAATGCTGGCGGTTCGGACCGAACCTCCAACCGGTATCGGCAACGTGAATGCGACCGGCTTGCGCGCCGGCGCGTTGCCGGCCTCGACGACGAACAACACATCCGTCATTTTCTGGCGACGCTTCCAGGTGAAGCTGGTGCGATCGTCCAGGCCGCGCAGCCCCTCTTCCAGCACCGGGGCGTTGGGCTTGAG
>CAIQMJ010000306.1 GCA_903872875.1 uncultured Variovorax sp. | reverse complement strand
GGTTGGGCCAAATACATCTGTGTCGTCTTGTATCGACGCGCTCAGGATGTCAAGTGAGCCTTTGACGAGCAGGCGCGTGACATGTCCCGGCTCCAATCGGGGTTGTCCGCGACGTTGTCGTCGACGTCCATGAGCAACCTGACCGTGTTGCGCATGGTGGTATCCTCAACCGCTGACGAGCTGCAGCAATCCAGAGAAGCTTTCATTCGCGCAGATGGCGCTTGGTCCAATGCTTCGCATCCTTATGGCGCCTCCGTTCTCATTACCGAATACAGCCGCAATTCACCGGATGCGACGCCTTTGCGACCGCACGTCGGGTCGCTTGTTCCGGCTTCGCGCTTCTCGCGACTTTCAGCCCGGGTGGTGAAATTGGTAGACACATCGGACTTAAAATCCGCCGCCATTAAAAAGGCATACGGGTTCGATTCCCGTTCCGGGCACCACCAGACTACAACGGAGCAAAGTCATGCCTCGCTACAACGCTCCATTTGAGATTCATGTGCACGGAGACGTGCCGTTGCGTTCAGACGTGACACTGGCTCAGATTCAGGAAGCACTCAAACCCATTTGGTCCTATGCCGGGGCGCGTTCACTTGCCGATGGCGCCACGAGCTCCTATGAGGAAGAGCCGGGCCTTCGTTTCGAGCCCAAGGAGCGCATGCTTCAGATGTGCTGGACGGTCCCGGGCGACGAGGACTTTCGCCAGGCGCTCGATGAGATGTGCATGGCGCTCAACGACTTGGCGGAGCAGGGTGCTGCGATCGAAGTCACTTTCTATGACAACGATTTCGACGAAGACGAAGGCGATCCCGATGAGGAGTCTCGCGATGACTTCGTCATGATGTTCGTCGGTCCCAATCCGGCGGCGATCATGCAGGTTCAGCGTGACCTGCTCGTCGAGGACGTGGTCAACCTGATGGAGCGCCATTTCGATGGCGCGGAGTTGGGCGGCGTGGTTGCAGAGATCGACAAGCTGTTCGGCGATCGTTTCGATGCACTGGTCAATTCCCTCGAGATCGGAAAGCGGCCGCGAGGCAGCGGAGGAGCCGGTGGCGCAGGAGGCCACGGCGGTGGTCGCCGTCCTCGCCACCTCCACTAGCCGTCGCCGATCATCGACACCCGCCGGAGCGCGTTTCCCATGTCACTCTTTCCGGCGTCGGCCTTGCAGCCTGGTGTGCGCAAGCGTGAGGTGTTTGGTTGGGCGATGTACGACTTCGCCAATTCGGGCTACACGACTGTGGTCATCACAGCCGTGTTTGCCGCCTATTTCGTGGGAGGCGTAGCGGGTGGTGCACCTTGGGCTACGTTTGCCTGGACGGCTGCCCTGAGCGTGTCCTATGCGATCGTGATGGCCACCATGCCTGCGATCGGTGCCTGGGCAGATCGCCATGCTGCAAAGAAGCGTGTATTGATTGGCGTGACCGTCGCGTGCGTGCTGTCGACCGCTGCGCTGGCCTTGATTCCCTACTTCGACGGAGTCACGGCCGTGGCGGTCGCGATGCTCCTCGTGATTGCTTCCAACACTTTCTATTCGTACGGCGAATCACTCACTGGCGCCTTCTTGCCAGAGCTTGCGACGGCCGACGGCATGGGCAAGGTGAGCGGTTGGGGATGGGGCTTCGGCTATGTCGGCGGCATGCTCACGCTCGGTCTTTGCCTGGCTTATGTGCTGTCGGCGCAGGCGCGCGGGTTGCATGCAGCGCACTTCGTGCCGGTCGCCATGCTGATCGCTGCAGGCATGTATGGACTGGCCGCCTGCGCCACCTTCCTGTTGCTGCCTGAGCGTGCAGAGCCCCAACCTGCAATGCGGCGCCAAAGCGCCTGGGCACAGCTGCGCGGTACCTTTCAAATGGCACTCGCGTATCGCGACTTTGTCTGGTTGCTGGCTTGCACGGTCTGCTATCAGGGTGGCGTCGCTGTCGCCATCACGCTGGCCGCCATCTATGCAGAGCAGGTGATCGGTTTCGTGGCGAAAGAAACCATGGTGTTGATCTTCGTGCTGAATATCGCGGCGGCGCTGGGTGCCTTCGGCTTCGGCTACGTCCAGGACCGTATCGGCCACAAGCGTGCTCTGGCCGGAACGCTGGTGGCATGGGTTGCGGCTTGCGTGATTGCGGCAGCGGTGACCACAAAGGGCGAATTCTGGTGGGCGGCGACCATTGCCGGATTGGCAATGGGCTCGAGCCAGTCGGCCGGGCGCGCGATGACCGGCCTTCTGGCGCCACCTCGTCAGCTCGCCGAGTTCTTCGGCTTGTGGTCGTTTGCAACCAAGCTGGCCAGCATCATCGGGCCGCTCAGCTATGGCGGAATCACCTGGATGACGGGCGGCAACCAGCGCATTGCGATCCTCGCAACAGCAGGGCTTTTCGTCGCCGGACTGTTGCTGCTGTTGCCGATCGACATGGCGCGCGGGCGTGCTGCGGCGCTGGCCGATCGCCCGAATCCAGATCCGGCTAGTTGAGCGTGACGCCCGTGGGCGCGCGGTAGATCTTGCCGTCGAAATGCAGCAGCGCGGTGTTGAAACTGATTGGTTTCTCGCGCGTCATGCATGCGTCGCCTTGTGACTCGGACACGCTTTCAGACCGTGTCTGGCGCAATTGCAGGTCGGCATAGCCATTGCTGGTGCTGCGCAACACAGCCAGGCCGCTGCGAACCGTCTCGAAGGTGCCGGCACAGTTGGTGTCCCACTCTCCGCGCTCCAGCGTGAGTTCGAGACTGTCGAGTACGCGCACGAGCCTGTTGCCATCCGGTACGAACAGCGACAGCCGGTCGCTTTCATAGGGATTCGTGCGCGAACTTGCACGGTAGACGACGCGCACACCAAAGGCATGAGATC
>CAIQMJ010000305.1 GCA_903872875.1 uncultured Variovorax sp. | reverse complement strand
GGCTCCTTCATCTCGTGCGCGATCTTCTCCAGCGCCGCATAAGCCTGCAGGTCGCCAGGCAAGAGGCGGGGCACGATCACGTCTTCCCGCACCATGGCATCCGATGCCGCGGTCCAGCCGACGCGCTCGGTGCGGCACATGACGCCGCGCAACACTTCCTCGATGCGGCCCTTAATGCGGGCCAGTTGCTGCGGCGCACCCGCGCTGCCGGGATCGAACAGCAAGGACCGGAACTGCTTGAGGTCCTCGGTAAGGTGCGGCAACCGGCGGTCTGCGTTTGTCTGGAGCAGGAACCGAAGGATGCCCATGAATTCCGCGTAGTGATCTTCCTTGCCATGTGCCGCCGACAGCGTCGTGTAGGGCGTCGCGGAAAGCAGCAGGATGCGCAGCCCCTCATGGCTGAATAGGTCGTTCGCCAGTTCTGCGGAAGGATTGTCCTCCGGCTTTTGCAAGAGCTCGTCGAAGCGCTGGAACTCGTCGAGGATCACGAGATCGGGTTTCAGGCGGTCGATGCAGATGCGGGCGAGCCGACGCCGAAGTTCGCCGGTGAGCGCGAGCCTGTTCTCCCTTGCCTCGTCGTTCTCCTTGCGGCGCCCGTCGCGTGCGGACTCGCACACGGCACGGAGCTGCTCCATCAGCGCTGGAGCGCCCGCAACGTGGCTGGCAAACGCCTGCGCGACGCCCAGGTCGTACTCGCCGGGATCGCGTTCGACATAGTCCTTCCAGTGTTCGTGGGTACTGGTCGCGCAGAGTGCATTGAGCAGCCCCCGTCGGTCGATGGAGGGGATGTCGCGCAGCATGTGGAAGATCAGGCGCCTCTCGTCCTGGCGGCCGGTGCGCTGCTTCGAGCTGAACGAAGTCCCCGGCGTGAAGCTGATGAAATTCACGGCGGGGTCGCCCCGCTGCGCATTGATCTTCTTCAGCTCCAGGGGCAGCAGGGTGAGGCGCGTGGCGAGCGCAGCACTTTTGCCGGTTCCGGCCACGCCTTCGATCCGCAACCTGTCGACGTTTTGGCGGGCGATGTCCTGGTTGGAGCAGACGTAGACCACGTTTACCTGGCCGCGGTGCTGCAGTTCTTCGATGACTTTCGCGACGATGCCTTTCGCGACCAGCGTCTTGCCCAGCCCCACCTCGTCGGCCACGAGATAGCGCCGTGTCTGTGAGGCCGCATCGAAGAACTTGCGGAACACGTGTTCCACCGTTGTGCGCTGGAAATCCTTCAGTCTTGCGAGCGTGGGCTCGGCTGAAAACGTCATGCTTGCACCTCTTTCAACACGGACTCGAAGTTTGCCCAGATCGCCATGAACTCGGGCGGGATCACCGTCTCGCCATCGCTTCCTTCCTGCCGTAGCCGCTCGACCACCTGGGCGATGTTGCCGAGGCGTGCGGGGTCGTGGGCCAGCGACCGCACCATCAGTTCGAACAGCGGCACGGTATCGTCCGCGCTGGCGCCGGCGCCGTTTCCCTTGCGGCGCTTGCCGCCGCCGTCGCCGAACGACTGCCAGTCGCCCAGCAACAACTGCAGGTAGCGAATGAAGTTGTCGCGGTTCTTCACCGCGGCGCGCAGGATTTCGAGGTCGCGATCCGGTGGCGCACCGTCGAGTTCGAGGTCGAGGGTGAACGACAACTCGGCGCCTTGGCAGCGCAGGCGGAACGCCATCAGCGAAGTGATTTCGTGGGCGAGGAGGCCCCTGAAGGCAATGCCGGCGCCGGGCGAGGTGATGGAAAGCGCCCGCTCCTTGCCCACCGTTACGGGCCAGGCCGCGATTTCGACGTTCCCGATCTGCAGGTCGCTGGTTCCGCTCAGGTTCATGGCCCATTCGGACTCGTCGCGGACACAGTCCAACCGCAGGCGGGAGGCGGCCAGCGCGTCGCGTGTACGTTCCAAAAGTTGTTCGGCGGCATCCTCTTCGGTGGCGGCGGTCTCGGTCCGTTCGAAGTCGCGCAGCAGGGGGCCCAAGCCGTCTTCCATGATCAGCGCCTCGGGCAGGCCGGCCTTCTTGCTTGCATTCGCACTGCCGACGAGTTCCGCCATGAACTCCGTGTTAATCCCGGCGACGAGCGCGGCGTTGGTGGCGTTTGCGGAGCCCACGAAGAGATGCGTGTTCCAGCCGCGCTTGGCGACGAAAATCTTCGCGTGCAGGCCCCGGTCGCGGTCCGGATCATCGTCCGCTTCGTCGTCCACGCCGGCCTGCGCGTCCAGCGTCTTGTAGTTGAAGCCGTCGGGCAGCGCGGCGATCTTCTGCAGGGATTCCTGGCGCGAGACGACGAACAACGGCTTGCGCGAGGCCTCCGCGAGCCGAGTGAGCGCATCGCGCTCCACGAACGGAGATACGACGCCCAGCGAATCCCAGGTGCCCTGGGGCGGCGCCGGGAGCCACGACTTGCGCTTCGCACCGGCGCCCAGCAGGTGGAACTGGACACTGTCGAATTTCGCGGGAACGTCCCACTCCGCGCATGCCGCGGCGTCCGCAAGCGCATGCAGTTCCTCGCGGCGCGCCGAGGGGAGTGCCTTGGTGGTCCGGTCAACGGCATGGCGTATCAGGCGCGCGATGTCCGAGTTGCCGCGCACCGACTTCTTTCCCTGGCGGCCTTCGAGGCGAAGGCACACGTCCCAGCTCGCGTCCTCGGTGAGGTTGCGCGACGACACCATCAGGATCAGCTTTGCCTCGTTGCTGTCCGGGCGCCGGAACTTCAGCAACCACACCTTGGGGTGGAACACGCCGCCGTGCGGCGGAACAACTTCACGCACCATGGGCTCCACCAGCCCCAGGAGCGGGCTGGCGATGCGCGGCGCATGGATCCGGGCCTTCTGGCAGAACACCGTGAGGCGTCCGGCCACGCGGCGCATCGATTCGATCACCGCGAGTGGCTCCGGAGGCCCCTCGCCCTGCGCGGCGGACGCCATCCACGCAAGATGCAGGGGCAGCCCCAGCAGGGTGACCAGATCCAGCGAATACGTCGAGATGAAGCCCGCATCGAATTCGAACCCCGCCGGCGGGGTGAGGGCGTCGGTCAGCACGCTTCGGTCGTTCGGATTGATCATGCCTGCCTCCAAGCCGCATGCCATTCGCCGAGGTAGCCGCTCGCAACGCGCCAGCGAAAATCCAGGTGGCCTGTGCCCGCGCTTCCTCCCCAATGCTTGCGGGCGGCCTCATTGTCAAAACGGGAGCGACTCTTCTTGATGCTTCTTTCGCGCGCCATGATCAGCCGCCGCGCAGCGGCAGAATCGGCGACTTGCCCGTTCTCGGCGCGCGCAATCGCGAGCCAGTCGCGCAAGAAGAACTGCGTGCCGGTGGTGATCGCGTGTCCCTTGCCCATGACCGATGGCCAGAAGGAACCCAGATCCCACTGGAGCAGGGGCAGGTCTGTCCGGGCCCATGTGGCCAGCGTGTCTCGGTATTCGTCCGCGAGGTCCGGCTTTCGCGCTTTCTCGAGTTCGGCGAGCTGCAGGTTGTAAAGGTAGGCCGCGCCCCGCGCGGCGGCGTCCAGGCGCCTGCCGTGCTCCACGAGTTCGCGCAGGTGATTAGGGAACTCCGAGAGAAGGGGATGGGCCCAAACATGCTCGGCTTCCGGCATGGCGGCCTCGCGCTGCGTTCTGCGCGCCAGCCATGTGAGCAGCGAGCGGGGATGGAGCGCGTGCCACTTATCCAGCAGCAGTTGCGCTTCTTCGGAGGTCAACCCGAGCCCCGCACCCAGGGGAAATTCTTCGGGGCGAAGCTTGAGCAGGCTGGCATCCCAGGTGGCGGGCCCCGCCGCGGCGTCGTCGCCGTCATCGCTGCGGCTGCGCGCGGCGATCGCCTTGCGCGTCTCATGCTGGCCCAGGTAGTGTTGTAGCGAGCCGTCGAACTGGCGCAAGCCCCAGCTGCCCAGCCCTGCCCAGTACACGCTGCTGGGCCAGCGCTTGAGCAGCGTGCCCGCGTTCTTGCCGATGATGCCGGACGCATCGGGTTCCTGTTGCACCAGTTGATCCTGCAGGGTCGCCTCTGTCTGCCGTGCCATGTCACCGAGCTTCGCGCCCGAGACCTTGCGTCCTTCCAGCTCGGCGAGAACCCACGGCACGAAGAAGAAGTAGCGCAGGCGCGTCTGGATCGTCGACGTGCCGGGAAAGAGCTGGTCCGAGATCGAGTCTCGAATCCCGCCGATGCCCAGTTCGTCGCGCGCCTCGCTGGCGCGGAAGAAGTGCAGGAGCCGCATGCTCTTCTCGCTGGCCGCGGCATCGTGGTCCAGCCACGTCAGCGACGAAGGCATGGCACCTCAGTATTTTGTTGCGTCCGCAACTCTTGTTCCATGGTCGATGTCTCCTCTTCGATCCTTGCCACCAATCCCGTGCGGCGCTACGTCGGCTTCGAGCCCTGGTCAAGAGCAGGAATAAGTGGGCGAATGCTCCAAGGCATGTCAACCAGTATCAAGATGCGATGGCCAGCCGCTTACAAATAATGAGCTAGATCACGCGGCGTTGCGCACAAGCAATGCGATGACGACGGCGAACGCGAAGCCGGCCAACGCGGTTGCGCGCCAAGTGGCTTGGCGCGTGATCGTGATTTGCGAAAGCAACTGCTCCCCCAAGCGTCTCCCGTCAGCGCGCTGCGAGTCCCCTACGTCCCGCACAAGTTCGGCTTGGGATTGGGAAGCTAGCGACAGCTCGACGGCCATCGCGTGCTGTCGCTCACGGAGATCCGCCAGGGATTGTGTGAGTTGCGTCGTGCCGGCGTCCAGGCGTGCTGCGACATCGACGCCGATGCGCTCCAGCACGGCGGCCTGGGCCTGAACGAGCTGCGCTAGGCCATCGATGCGCGCAAGGGCCTCTTCTAGGCGGTGTTCCTGCGATTGGCCGCACTCCTCCAGCCATGCGAAGTGCTTGTCCTCTTCGTCATCTCGTTGCTGGCGCGCCTCGTTCAACTTGCGCTCCAGAGCAGTGAATTTCCCGAATGTCGCCCCGATGATCGGATCGACGACCTTCTTTATTTCGTCGATCTTTGCATCAACATCGGACAATTTGGCGTCGAGGCCGTCAATTCGGGCGTAGAACGGTTGCAGGGGGGACTGCATCACGCTATTAAGCAGGGCCTCCAGTTCCTGCTCATAGGTCTCGATCTCGGAGGCGTTTGGTGTCATCGTAGAGGTCGATCGTTAGCGGGTTTGAGTTGGGACGGGAACGCGCGGCGCGGTCGTGTTCATCGTCTTTTGCAGCAACGAGGTGCGAGCATCCTTCATGGCTCGCGTGGTGAGCAACTCCACGAACGCCAGCGCGGGCGGGGCGGTCGCGATCCGTCGCCGTGCGGCGCGCAGGGCCTTGACGTATTCGTCGTCCAGCTTGGCGCGGAAGGCTTCGCAACGCTTCATGTCACCGCTCATGCGCACTTCGGTGTCGGTAATTAGCTTGTCGAGCTTCGACACGCGGCGCTTTACCTTGGCCAATTCCTGCTTTTCGTGCTCTTCGCGCTCTGCATGAGCGACGAATTCTCGGCGCGCTTGGCCGCAGCGCGTCGTCAAAAAGCGGCGGGTCGTCGCTACGAGTTGCGTTAGTTGCGCCGTGGCTTCTTGTTCCAAGGACGACACCACAAGTCGCGTGGCGTGGCGGATGTCGTGGAGGTCACGCTCGAAGCTGGAGTTCCACAGATACCGCTCGACCCAGTAGCCGCCCAGCCGGGTGTCTAGTGCATCAAGATGCTCGTCGAGTTGGTTGTCAATCTTATCGATTGGTACTAGTCGATCAACCGCCACCAAAGGCTCGAGCTCTGAGCCCTCGGCAGTCTTTGCATGAATCGCCAGCGGCGCGTGGAAGCAGGCATGCACGGCCGTCCTGAAGTCGAGGAGGCCGTCCTTGAGTTTCTGGACCGATTTCTGCTTGTCGTCGAACCGATCCTGCATGGAAGCCAATGGCTTCGCATGCGAGCGCACCTCGGCTTCGATACGCGCCGGCGACACCGTGAACCGGTCCCGCTTTTCTTCCAATGCTTGCACCCTGGACTCGGATCGTCTGCGAGCCTGCGTGGCGCTACTGGATGAGCGATTTGCCTCTGCGAGGCTCTCGGCCAGTTCCTTTCGTTGGCCATGCAACGCGGTGAGACTGGCCTGCTTAACCTCCGCGACGACGAGGTGGATGTCAAGCGCCGCGCCTAACCGCGCCAACGGCGTCGTGGCGGTGCTGACGGTGGCTAGGAGTTCCTTCTTCAGCGAATCGACGACCTCCACGACCCGCGGGCCGGACACGGGGTTACGTGTGGATAGGGCCGCCATGCTGTCTCCCAGCTCCAGCGGGAAAAGGCGTTCTTGCGCGAACGCGCGGCTCGTTACCGCGCCGAAGGTCGCCAATTCCTTGAGGAGGCTCGTGCGCGCGACGGCTATTTCCTGCCCTGGCGCCGCGCGCCTCAACTGATCGTGCATCGACTTCGCCGTGAATGAGTACGTCGTGATGATGCGAAAGCGGTTTGGGATGATCTCCCAGTCGGCGATGCCCGGCAGGTTGAGCGTGCCGGGACGCGCGAAGGACAGGTCGTCGACGCGCCCGACCAGCAGCACGAGGTCGGCACCGGGCACGAGTCGCTCCGCCACGCGCTTGACGTGGTGCCGCTCCTGCTGGGCCGCGGCATGGTCGCCGGGCAGATCCAGCATTCGGACGGACATGCACGACGCCTCCTTCGCGAAACAGTCCGCGGGGATCGCGACGCGCACCGGATGTTCGACATTCAGCCGTTGCCGCATCATGCGGTCGCGCACGTCGGCCAGCGCGGCGCTGATGGAGTCGTCGTCGTACGCGACGATCTCTCCACCGCCTTCCTGCAGAAGCCAGCGTTCGTCGCGTGACCGCCCGTACTCCATCGCTGTCGCGGTCGCGGACTTGCCGCTGGGACGGCCGCCCCGTAGCGACTGGGACACTCGCGGCAGGCTGGCCGGAAGGACCCCCATAAGCTCGAGGATCAGCGTCGTCTTACCGACCTGCGTCTTGCCGAAGACGACGACGTAGGCTTCCTTTTCTCCGGTCAGCAGGTGTCCCCGCACCTCTGGCGTCAGCGAATCGGCGAGGTCGTCCAGCGCCTTAAACGCCCAGGCGCGGCTTCTCGGTTCAATCGCCGACCACGCGCGTCTCAGTGGGCTTTGCGGCGCGCCCCCCGCCTCGCCGCTGGTCGTCGGACGCGGCGAACTCACTCGGGCTTGCCGTCAAACCAACGCATCGTGGCGCCGGAAGATTCCAATTGAAGCAGCAGCGTCTCACGCAGCGAACTAGCATCCGCAAGCGCCTTGATCAATCGATCCTGCTTTGCCAGCTTCTCGTCGAGATGGAAGCGCGTCCGCAGGCACCCGCTCAGATGATCGCGCAGCGCTCCCATGACGTCGTCGAAACGTGCAAGGAAGTAGGCGTGATGCCGATCAGAGATCGCCGCCAGCATGCGATGCGCGATGACCTTGACGGCGCCGTCGCGCTTGCGCATCTCCTGCAGGGCCGAGTGCACAAGGTATGCGACAGCGACCCCCCCGACGAGCGCCGAGGCGACAGTGGCGGCCGTCGTGGTTGAAGCCACCATGGTGCCGGTCATAGCGCCGGTTGGCGCGGTGCCCGTACCGGTGAGCAGGGCGACCAGGCCGGGGATCGAGTCGACCTTGCCGTCGACGCCCACGTCGACGGCCATGACCACCGCCAGCCCACGAATGAGCGACTGCGTCACGGTAGCGACCGTGCCCAGCTCCTCCTGCACCTTACGCAGCGAGCTGCCGATGTCGGCGCCTGGCAAAGTCTCTTCGAGGCGCGCAGAGGCCACGTCCGCGGTGAGATGCGCCAGCGCTGCCTCCCGCATGGCTTCCAGCATCATCGGCGGAAGCAGTTGCAGGGTCTTGCGGACACCAAGACTGACGTTCGTCGGCGGCTCCAGCCCCTCGTCCTGTTTGGCAAAGAGCGTGCGCAGGTTGGCGATGTCTTCCCCGTTCGGACGGACCTCGTTCTGGCTCATGCGCCTGAGTGGCCCGCCGTCGCGCGGCACCACTTCCGTGCGCAAGCGGCCAGCGGGCGCCGCGAACAGTTTCGGTGATCCGTTCGGAGGTGCAGTCGGCGCGGGCGCGCCGAGCGCCTGCGCGGTCAGCGCACGAGTCTTGTACAACAGGGGGTGCTCGACCGACCCGGCCTGTTGCCATGCGGTGGTAACGGTCGTCTCCAGCTGGCGCTCGCTTTCCGACACTGTGTCGAACATGTTGAGCACCTTGTTCGTGAAACCTTCGTGCGAATCGATCAGGCTTGTGACGAGCGCGTTCCGAGCCTTGGCGAGCTGCGCGGTGACCACACTGGTCACGAGGGGGACGTACTTCGCCCGCAGCGTGGCGACCGAGCTGTCGAAGACTTCGAGGTAGCTCGTGGCGAGTTCGCCCCCGCTGGACTCCACGTCGCCGAAAAGGGCGCTGCGACTCTCGGCGCTGGCTAGTACCGAGCCGAGTTCGTCCGAAAGGAGCGCGGCGAGCCGCGCGAGCTGTTCCTTGCGTGCGCCGTCGCCACTGGCGGCAATGTCGCGCAGCGCATGCTGCAGGTGCGGCTTCCACTGCTTGGCGTACTCCGCATCGAGCACGCCGATGCAATGAATCGAGCGGTCGACCAAATCGGGCGGGATGCCGAACATCTCCTTCGCGCTATGGATTAGCTGCTCGCGCTTGGCGGGTTGGCCCTGCAGCTCCTCCGTCTTGCTGATCACGACCATCGGGTGAACGTCGGTCAGCTGGTTCATGCGCATGTCCTTGAGCATTTCCTGCTGTTCGCCGGCCATCCGCGTGCCGTCGGTCACGATGATGCAGCGCGCAGAATTCACTAGGGCCTGGCGCATCAGAGCCTGCCAGGCCCGGTTGCTCTTATCGAGACTCTCGTAGCCGGGAAGAAGGACGAAGGCCTGGCTCGGCCGTTTGAAGAACCGCGGCGGCACGCGCAGCTCAGGCAACACGACCAAATCGCCATCGCCGGCGATTGCCGCCCTGAACTCGGCGGGCTTCACCGGGCGTTCGCGCAGTCGGTAACGATCTTGGCCAAAGTCCGACGCCATCTCGTACAGCACCCCGACGGGCCGTTCGCAGGACGGATCTTCCGAGATCAGCACCGGCAGTCGTTCGCCGCGGCCCGCGTTCGGATCGAGCCAGAGATCGTCCTTATCCTCGCCATCGAGTTCGTACATCGACGTTAGCAGCGTCGTCTTGCCCGCGCCCTGCGCGCCGGCAATGGCGATGACCCACTTGCCTGACAGCACTTCGGCGACGACCGACTTGCGGATGACATCACGCAGCCGGCCCTTTAGCGCTGGGTCGTTAACCGGCTCGATGGCGCCCAGCAGTCCGAGCAGCGCGCCATTGAGCCGATTGAGCAGAAACTCGGGTGATTCCATGACATTGATTCCCTAGTCCAACATAGCGTGGACGTCGCTTCGTTCCGGTACGGAGTGTAGCCAACACGTGTAACGAGATGCGTCGTACACCGGCGGCCTTGGAGCGTCGGCATGTCTTTGGAAATCGATCGCGTCGCGTTGCGGCGGCCGTCATGTGTCGCTCATGCCCGGGCGCATGGCCACTTGCCACTGCACACCCGTCGCCTCCTCACGCTGTTAGTGCCGATGCCATCTTGACCAGCTAAACCGCAAAGTGCCGATCCAAACTTGACCAGGGTGTTCCACTGACCTGCTGAGAATTTCAGCAGGGGATTCAAGGTGATCACCATGGACATGATTGGCAAGGTCATCCGTTCATCGACTTCCTGCGCTTGCTGCCGCAGGGCAATTTCGTGTCGGGCGTGTTCAGCCCGGCCGCGCTTCGCAAGTACGGGCAGGACGGCCTGGCGGAACATCCGACCGGCACCGGGCCCTACCGCTTCGTGAGTCGCGTGCGCAACGAGAAGACCGAGCTGGTGCGCAACGAAGGCTACTGGGGCGCGCAACCGTACCTCGACAAGCTGATCTTCCGCCCGATCAACGACGACGCCACGCGCCTGTCGGCGCTGCGCTCGGGCCAGCTCGACATCCTGAGCAAGATACCGGCCGACGGCGTCGAGGGCCTGCGCAAGTCGGGCTTCACGATCCACGACAGCCCCGGCGCGAACCAGTTGTTTCTGAGCTGGTACTTCGGCAACCGCTTCGCCAAGGACAAGGCGGTGCGCCAGGCCTTCGTGAAGGCGATCGATCGCGAAGGCCTGGTGAAGTCGCTCTACAAGGGACTGGCCTTTCCGTCGTACAGCATCTTCAACTGGGGCAGCACGGCCTATGACCCGGCGCAGAAGGACTTCACCTACGACCCGGCAGGCGCCCGCAAGCTGCTGGCGGATGCCGGCTACAAGGACGGCGAGATCGAGTTCTCGATCATCACCTACACGCTGCAGCAGCCGGTGATCGAATGGATCCAGCGCGACCTGGCCAAGGTCGGTATCAAGATCAACATCATCTCGCTCGAATGGCTGACCTATGCCAGCAAGCTGGCCACGCCGGCGCCCGAGACAGCACTGTTCACGATGGAATGGGGCTTCATCACGCCGTACTGGCTCAAGCTGGCCTACCAGACCTACATCGTGACGCGGGGCTCGGGCGAGAAGGTCGTCGACCCGGCGCTTGGCCCGGCCGTGGAGAAGGCCGCTGCGCAGACCAGCGAGGCGCAGGCCATCGTGGAATGGAAGAAGGCCAACCTGATCGCGCAGCGCGACGCAGCCTTCGTGCCGCTGCTGTCGCCCACGGTCAACTTCATCAGCGGGAAGAAGGTGCAGGGCTTCAACGTGCCGCTGCAGAATTTCTACGACCTGAGCAAGGTCTGGCTCGAGAAGTAGGCCCGCGATGATCGCCCGCTCCATCGCCAGCCGCGTCCTGCAGGCGATCCCGGTATTCCTCGCCATCTCGGTACTGGTGTTCTTCATCTCCCATCTCGGTGGCGACGACCCGATCACCAATGCACTCGCCGGCATCCTGCCGCAGGATGCGATCGATGCCATCCGGCGCGAGTACGGACTCGACCAGCCCGTGTACGTGCAATACCTGCTGTGGCTGAAGCACCTGTTCTCGGGCGACTGGGGGCTGTCGCTCACGCTGCGCGTGCCGGTGTTCGACGTGCTCGGAACGGCTTTCTTCAACACACTGATCCTGACGGTCGGCGCAGTGCTGATCTGCCTGCTGGCGGGCGTGTCGGTCGGTGTGCTGGCCGGCTTGAAGCGCGGCTCGGCGGTCGATGGCGTGACGATGCTGGTCATCCAGCTGGGCCACAACCTGCCGGTGTTCTGGTCGGGCCTGGTGCTGATCTGGCTCTTCGCGGTGCGGCTCGACTGGCTGCCTGCGTCGGGCATGTACGACATGCGCGGCGACCAGACCTTCGGCGACCTGCTGGCCCACCTCGTGCTGCCGGCCTTCTCGGCCGCGATCGTGTCGATGCTGATCCTGGCGCAACTGGTGCGCGCGTCGGTCATCGAGATCATCGGCTCGGACTACATCCGCACCTACCGCTCGCAAGGCTTCGCGCGCAGCACCATCCTGCGCCGGCATCTCGGCCGCAACCTGCTGAGCCCCGTGGTGAACATCACCGGCCTGCAGATCGGCTACTTGCTGAGCGGCGTGATCTTCGTGGAGAACGTCTTCGCCTGGCCGGGCATCGGCACCCACCTCTACAACGCGGCTGCCGGCAAGGACTATCCGATGACGCAGGCGGGCGTGATGCTGATCACCGGCTGCTTCCTGGTTGTCAACCTGGTCACCGACGTGATCCTCGATCTGCTGAATCCGCGCCTGCGTGCCTGAACCTGTCCTGGCATTCACCATGTCTCCTCCCGATCCTTCCTCCATTGCACTGACGGCCAGCCTGCCGTCGCATGAGACCGAACCCGCACCGCCGTCTGGCGGGCTCGTGCACTGGCGCCGGCTCCAGGCCAACAAGCTGGCGCTGGCGAGCCTGGTCTTCATCGTGTTCATGCTGCTGGTGTCGCTGCTCGCGCCGTGGATCTCACCCTATGACCCGAACGCCGCCGCCGATCCTTCGTTGCGGCTAGCTCCGCCAGGCACACCGGGTCATCTCCTCGGGCTCGACGGACAGGGCCGTGACCTGCTGAGCCGGTTGATCTGGGGCGGCCGGCAATCGCTGCTCTCGACGATTCCGCCCGTGGCCGCCGCCGTGCTGCTGAGCCTGGCGCTGGGGCTGTATGCCGGCTACACGCGTGGACGCGGCTCGGCACTGGTCATGCGCGTGATTGACATCCTCTTCGCGTTTCCGATGGTGCTTCTTGCGATCGGCCTCGCCACCGCACTCGGCCCGGGGCTCTGGACCATCGGTCTCACCATCGTCTTCTCAGCAACGCCGTACCTGGCGCGTGTTGTCTATGCCGGTGTGCGTGCGGAGCGCGACAAGGACTATGTGGAAGCCGCACGCGCGCTGGGCGCCTCGACCCGCACGGTGCTTTTCGTCGAGATCCTGCCGAACGTGGCCACTGCGGCCGTGGTCTATGGCACCACGCTGGTGGGCAGCATGATCGTGTTCCTCGCGGGGCTGAGTTTCCTTGGCCTCGGTACCCAGCCGCCAACCGCCGACTGGGGCCGGATGGTGAGCGAAGGCGCACAGGTGCTGGTGCTCGACGCCGCCCACGTCGCCACGGTACCGGCCATGACCATCGTACTGGTGGCGCTGGCCTTCAACTGGCTCGGCAACGGCCTGCGCGACGTGCTCGATCCGAAGAACTGACATGACCATCCTTTCCATCCAGGACCTGGAAGTCGACTTCGTCGGCGCAGACGGCGCGGTCGAGCCCGCAGTGAAGAAGGTGAGCCTGTCCGTCCGGCCGGGCGAGATCGTCGCGCTGGTGGGCGAGTCCGGCTCGGGCAAGAGCGTCACTGCCGCTGCGGTCCTGGGCCTGCTGCCGCAGCGCGTAGC